>NZ_QOBB01000068.1:0-31519 GCF_024704855.1 Burkholderia sp. HAN2018
CGCAGCTACGGCGGCGGCAATGGCGGCGGCTGGAGCGGCAAGCCGGGCGGCAGCCGTGACGGCGGCCCGCGCCGCGACGGTCAACGCAGCGGCGGCCCGCGTCGCAGCAACTCCGCGTCGTAAGCACGCACGGGCGGCCACCGGCCGCCCCACGGATGGCACTGCCCATTCAGCCAACCGGCGCATCTGCGCCGGTTTTTTTTCGCCTCGCCCCACATTTCACGATGCGGAAAATTTTTTTGTGTCGTAAAAAATCATGCTGCGTGGCACAACCCGGGCGATTGCGGGATGGGAAAAGGCATTTCTTATCTCGAAATTACAACTTCAAGCCACTGATTCAAAACAACTAAAAATTTGACTGCCGCCCCACTAAGCCCCCTGTCCCGCCTCGGTCGATTTGCCTAGACTCTTATACAAGACCTCACGAACCGGAACACAACGCTCCCGGCTTCGAGAACAGCCTCACCACCGTCAGATTCAACCCATCAGGCATCGCACCGCATCAAGGAGCTCATCATGTCGCGTCAGCAACAGGCACAGGAACTGCAAAAGCAATGGGAAACCGATCCGCGCTGGAAAGGCATCAAGCGCAGCTATTCGGCTGAGGACGTGGTCCGCCTGCGCGGTTCGGTTCCGATCGAGCACACGCTCGCCAAGCGCGGCGCGGAAAAGCTGTGGAGCCTCGTCAACAACGAGCCGTTCGTCAACGCCCTCGGCGCGCTGACCGGCAACCAGGCGATGCAGCAGGTGAAGGCCGGCCTGAAGGCCATCTACCTGTCCGGCTGGCAAGTGGCCGGCGACGCGAACGTCGCGGGCGAAATGTACCCGGACCAGTCGCTGTACCCGGCAAACTCGGTGCCGCTCGTCGTGAAGCGCATCAACAACACGCTGACGCGCGCCGACCAGATCCAGTGGTCGGAGGGCAAGAATCCGGGTGACGAAGGTTATGTCGATTTCTTCGCACCGATCGTCGCCGACGCGGAAGCCGGTTTCGGCGGCGTGCTGAACGCGTTCGAGCTGATGAAGGCGATGATCGAAGCCGGCGCATCGGGCGTCCACTTCGAGGACCAGCTCGCGTCGGTGAAGAAGTGCGGCCACATGGGCGGCAAGGTGCTCGTGCCGACCCGCGAAGCCGTCGCGAAGCTGTCGGCAGCGCGTCTCGCGGCCGACGTGATGGGCACGCCGACCGTGCTGGTCGCCCGCACCGACGCGGAAGCCGCCGACCTGATCACGTCCGACGTCGACGACAACGACAAGCCGTTCCTCACGGGCGAGCGCACTGTGGAAGGCTTCTTCCGCACGAAGCCGGGCATCGGGCAGGCGATCTCGCGCGGTCTTGCCTATGCGCCGTACGCCGACCTGGTCTGGTGCGAAACCGGCAAGCCGGATCTCGAGTACGCGAAGAAGTTCGCGGAAGCGATCCACAAGCAGTTCCCGGGCAAGCTGCTGTCGTACAACTGCTCGCCGTCGTTCAACTGGAAGAAGAACCTCGACGACGCGACGATCGCGAAGTTCCAGAAGGAGCTCGGCGCGATGGGCTACAAGTTCCAGTTCATCACGCTGGCCGGCTTCCATGCGCTGAACTACTCGATGTTCAACCTCGCGCACGGCTATGCCCGCACGCAGATGAGCGCCTTCGTCGAACTGCAGCAGGCCGAGTTCGCGGCCGCGGACAAGGGCTTCACGGCCGTCAAGCACCAGCGCGAAGTCGGCACCGGCTACTTCGACGCCGTGACGCAGACGGTCGAACGCGAAGCGTCGACGACCGCACTGCACGGCTCGACCGAGGACGAGCAGTTCTTCGACGGCAAGAAGGTCGCGTAACACGCGCCAGGCACGTCATGCCGATGCCCGCCCCGTCTCACGACGGTGCGGCATCGGCCACCGAACAAGAATCAGGGAGGAGACGGCAGGCGCGCGATACCGATCGCGCGACCGGCCGCGCGGCCTGCGTGCCGCCAGCAACGACGCGCGCCGGCTTCGTCCGGCGCGCCCTTTTTCCAGGGCACCGCCCTATCGATAGACGATCACCGGAATTTTCGTATGGGTCAGCACGCGCTGCGTCTCGCTGCCGATCAGCAAGCTGCCGAGCCCGCGGCGTCCGTGGGACGCCATGAAGATCACGTCGCAACCGCCGCGTTCTGCCGCCTCGATGATGCCGAGATACGGCGACGGATGGACGCTCGTCCAGGTGTCGCAGTCGACACCGGCCGCCTTCGCGGCCGATTCGACCTCGTCGAGATGCGTGCGCGCCTCGCGCTCGCTGCGCGCCCGGAAATCGGCGGGCGGCTCGATGATCACTTCGGAAAACGGCGAGTACGGATACTGCGGCAGGCACGCGTACGCCGTGACGCGCGCACCGACCGCCCGGGCCAGGTCGATCGCGCCGTCGATCGCCTTCTGCGACAGTTCGGAACCGTCGGTTGGAACGAGGATGTGCCGGAACATCGCGCCCTCCTTCGTCAAGTACACGCCGCAAGCCGCGATCCCATCCGGGGCGGCCGTGGCGCGTCGGACATGCCTCCTACGAGTGTAGTGCGCGACACCGCCCAACCGGCCCCGGCAGCGGGTTCGCCCTCATATCGGAAACACGCGGGCGAACGCGACCGGCTCCCGCTGCTACTCGCCCCAATATCCGGGCCGCTCGTAAGTGTGCTTCAGGTAGTCGAGAAACAGCCGCACACGCAGCGGCAGGTGCCGGCGTTGCGGGAACACCGCGTGGATGCCGATCGGCGGGGCGGCAAATGCGTCGAGCACGCTGACCAGCCGGCCGGCCGCGATGTCCTCGCCGACCTCCCACCACGAGCGCCACGCCAGGCCATGTCCGGCGAGGCACCACTCGTGCAGCACCGCGCCGTCCGAGCATTCCATCGTGCCGTTCACGCGGATCGACACGACCTTACCGTCCTCCTGGAACGCCCAGCCGCGCTGCTGGTTCGCGTTTGCCGCGAGCGCGAGGCAGTTGTGCCGCGCCAGTTCCGCGAGCGTCGCGGGCGTGCCGCGCCGTACGAGATACGCGGGAGCCGCGACGCACACGCGGCGGTTCTCGCCGAGCTTCAGCGACACGAGCGACGAGTCGGGCAGCTCGCCGAGCCGCACCGCGCAATCGAACCCCTCATTGACGAGGTCGACCATGCGGTCGGACAGGTCGAGCGTAACGGATACGTCGGGATGCCCGACGCTGAATTCGGGCACGAGCGGCGCGACGTGCCGCCGGCCGAAGCCGGCCGGCGCGGAAATACGCAGGTGCCCGCTCGCCTTGACGCCGCCGGCGGACACGCTCGCCTCGGCGTTCTGCATGTCGTTGATGATCCGCTGGCAATCCTCGAGAAACGCCGAGCCCTCGAACGTCAGCGTGAGCTTGCGCGTCGTGCGCACCAGCAGCTTGACGCCGAGCCGCTCCTCGAGCGCGTCGAGGCGTCGGCCGATGATCGCCGGGGCGACGCCTTCCGCATGCGCGGCCGCCGACAGGCTGCCCTTCGCCGCGACCGCAGCGAACGTTTCGATCTGCTTGAACCGGTCCATGACTCGCCGGGGCGGTGCCGCCGCCCTTCAAATAACTTAAACCGCTCAAGATTAGGTATATGAAAGTAAAAGATCAAGTGATGAATAGCGCCTTTTTTAGCGCATACGATCACGAATAGAATTTACCCGACCTCTGAAACCGGAGCGCAAGGCTATGTCGGCCACAACGACACTCTCCTCTCCCGACGCAATCCTCTTCGACGCATTCGGCACGTTGTTCGACGTGCGTGCGGTGCTGGCCGCAGCGGAGCAGATGTTTCCGGGTCACGGGGAACGGTTGTCGCAGCTGTGGCGACGCAAGCAAATCGAATACTCGCAACTGCGCACGCTCGCTGACCCGGCCGGCGCCCGCTATCGCCCGTTCCGGGACATCACGCTCGATGCGCTGCGGTTCGCCGCGCGCCGGCTCGGGCTCGCGCTGAACAGCGCGGCCGAGAAGCGACTGATGGACGAATACGCGTGCCTGTCCACCTATCCCGATACGGTGCCCGCGCTGCGCAAGCTGCGCGCGCTCGACCCGCGCCCGCCGCTCGCGATCCTGTCGAACGGCACGCCGCAGATGCTCGACATCGCGATCAAGAGCGCCGGCATGTCCGGGCTGTTCGATCGCGTGCTGTCGGCCGATACCGTGCGCGCGTACAAGCCGAGTCCGGCGGCCTACGCGCTCGGCACCGCCGCGTTCGGACCGAACCGGCGCGGCATCGTGTTCGTGTCGTCGAACGCGTGGGACGTCGCCGGCGCCGTCTGGTTCGGCTACACCACGTTCTGGCTCAACCGCACGGGCGCGCCCGCCGAGGAACTCGGCGCGCCGCCGGACGGTACGGGCACCGGCATGGCCGACCTGCTCGCATTCCTCGCCACCCCGGCTCCGTCCGGCAGACCCGCAAACCGCACGCGCCCCGGCCCGGGTGCATGACGTTTGCAGCTGCCGCCTTCCCCCTTTACCGAAACCGCAACTGACCGACCAAGGAGATGAGACTCATGAGCACCCCGATCACGCTGCCGCAAGGCATGGCGATCACCGGCGAAATCAAGCCGGGTTACGAAGCAATCCTGACGCCCGACGCACTCGCACTCGTCGCGGCGCTGCACCGCACGTTCGAACCGCGCCGCCAGGCGCTGCTGCAGGCGCGCGTCGAGCGCACGAAACGCCTCGACGCGGGCGAGCGCCCCGACTTCCTGGCCGAGACGAAGGCGATCCGCGAAGGCGACTGGAAGGTCGCGCCGCTGCCGGCCGACCTGCAATGCCGCCGCGTCGAGATCACGGGCCCCGTCGAGCGCAAGATGATCATCAACGCGCTGAACTCGGGCGCCGATTCGTACATGACGGACTTCGAGGATTCGAACGCACCGAGCTGGACGAACCAGATCGACGGCCAGATCAACCTGAAGGACGCGGTGCGCCGGACGATCTCGCTCGAGCAGAACGGCAAGTCCTACCAGTTGAACGACAAGGTCGCGACGCTGATCGTGCGTCCGCGCGGCTGGCACCTCGACGAGAAGCACGTGACGGTCGACGGCCAGCGCGTGTCCGGCGGCATCTTCGATTTCGCGCTGTTCCTGTTCCACAACGCGAAGGAACTGCTTGCGCGCGGCTCGGGCCCGTACTTCTACCTGCCGAAGATGGAAAGCCATCTCGAAGCCCGGCTGTGGAACGACATCTTCGTCGCGGCGCAGGAAGCCATCGGCGTGCCGCGCGGCACGATCCGCGCGACCGTGCTGATCGAGACGATCCTCGCCGCGTTCGAGATGGACGAGATCCTGTACGAACTGCGCGAACACAGCTCGGGCCTGAACGCGGGCCGCTGGGACTACATCTTCTCGGCGATCAAGAAATTCAAGAACGACCGCGACTTCTGCCTGGCCGAGCGTTCGAAGATCACGATGACGGTGCCGTTCATGCGCGCGTACGCGCTGCTGCTGCTGAAGACCTGTCACAAGCGCAACGCGCCGGCGATCGGCGGGATGAGCGCGCTGATCCCGATCAAGAACGATCCGGAAGCGAACGACAAGGCCATGGGCGGCGTGCGTTCGGACAAGCAGCGCGACGCGACCGACGGCTACGACGGCGGCTGGGTCGCGCACCCGGGCCTCGTGCCGATCGCGATGGAAGAGTTCGTCAAGGTGCTCGGCGACAAGCCGAACCAGATCGCGAAGCAGCGCGACGACGTGCAGGTCGAAGGCAGGAACCTGCTCGACTTCCAGCCCGAAGCGCCGATCACCGAAGCCGGCCTGCGCAACAACATCAACGTCGGCATCCATTACCTCGGCGCCTGGCTCGACGGCAACGGCTGCGTACCGATCCACAACCTGATGGAAGATGCGGCCACGGCCGAGATTTCCCGTTCGCAGGTGTGGCAATGGATCCGCTCGCCGAAGGGCGTGCTCGACGACGGCCGCAAGGTCACGGCGGAACTCGTGCGGGAATTCTCGAAGGCCGAGCTCGACAACGTGAAGCGCGCGGTCGGCGGCAACACGCAGCCGTATGAGCGCGCCGCCGCGATCTTCGAGCAGATGTCGACGTCGGAAGGCTTTACCGAATTCCTGACGCTGCCGCTGTACGAGGAAATCTGACGAAGCCGCCCGTCCCGATCGGGGCCGGCCCTGCGTCGGCGCCGGTCGCACGCGAATGACGGCACAAACGAAAGCGCCCCTCGGGGCGCTTTTTCCTTTGCGGCTGAAGCGGCTGCCGCGCGACCGGTCAGACGGCTTCCCGCTCGCGCCGGTGCTGAACCCAGTCGCCCGACGCAATGCGCGGACGCCCGGCTGTCGCGTGCGCGGCGACCGGATAGTAAAGGCACGCGTACTGCCGGCCGCCGAGTTCGACGGTCACGTCGTCCGGCTTGAACAGCGAGTCGACACCCGGATAGACGCGCTCGATCTCGTCGAGCACGGGAACGAGCCGGTCGTCGACTTCGTAGACGTCACCCCAGACCAGCGACTTGCCGGCCGATCCGGCAACCATCCCCGGATAAGTGCCGAAATCGTACAGCTCTCCCGGCAGCGCTGCGGCGCCGAGCAGCGTCGGCGCGGCAATTCCGTGCCTGGCGGCTGCGTGGCCGATGTCGTTGGCCTCCCCGTTTCTCAAGGTGCCGTAGACGAATACGTAACGCATCGTGGTTCTCCTCTTTGATTCGTGTGTTGCCGTGTTCACGGGCGATTCATGCGCGATCCGTGCGCAATTCTTGCGCAATCACCCGCGCATCGATAGACCACGATACCGGCCCGATGGTTCGGGCCCACGAGCGCGTCTGGTTTCGGGCGGCCCTGAAATCTCCGGCGCTCCCACACAAAGTTCATTTGAGCGCGGCATGATCGCCCGACAAACCGTCGCATGCGCTTTCGCGGCGCCTTCTACAATAACGGCATCGCCGCAGCGTTGCCCGAATCGTCCATGAATCCGCCCGCCCAAGCCGACGTACCGAACCTGTACGTCATCGACATTCCGCCCGAATTCGCGCCGACCGCCGTCCATCCGATGCGCGTGCGCGCACGGCAGCTCGACGCCGGACGCCGCATCCCGCTGCATACGCATGCGTGGGCACAGCTCGCGTACGCATCGCGCGGCGTGCTGCGCGTCGCGACGACCGGCACGACATGGATGGTGCCGCCGTCCCGTGCGATCTGGGTACCGCCGCACGTGACGCACGAAGTCGTGATCGTCGAAGAGGCGTTCTTGCGCACGCTGTACATCGACGAGTCGATCGTGCCGGAAGGGCTTGACGCGTGCCGCGTCGTCGAAGTGACGGGGCTCCTGCGCGAACTGATCGTCGCGCTCGACGCGCGCGACCTGAGCACCGCGCGCGAGCGCCTGCTGTGCGGGCTCGTGCTCGACGAGCTGAGTCGCGCCGAACCGCTGCCGCTCGCGGTGCCGATGCCCGACGAAAAACGGCTGCGCATGCTGTGCGAATCGGTACTCGCGCATCCGGCGCATGCGGAGTCGCTCGAGCACTGGGCAAGCGAGGTCGGCGCGAGCACGCGCACGATTTCGCGGCTCTTCAAGCAGGAACTGGGCGTGAGTTTTTCGCAGTGGCGTCAGCAGGCACTGCTGGCACGGGCCATTCCGCTGCTGAACCAGGGGCGCCCGCTGTCGCATATCGCGCGCGAGCTCGGCTACCAGAGCCAGAGCGCCTTTTCGGCGATGTTCCGGCGCGCATTCGGCGAAAGCCCGCGCGCATTCATGCTGCGCGGCTACGAACACCGCGGCCCGGAAGGCAGCCTCGCGGACGACGAAACCCCGGACGACGACGCCATCGGCGCTGTCCGCTGAACGCGTCATTCGGAGTCGTCAGCGCGTCAGACCGGCCGCACCATGTGGCGGATCGAGCCAAGTTGCGCGAGCCGCGACCCGGCAACCTGATAGCCCATGCGCAAATAAAGACGCGCGGCAGGATTGTCGACGAACACGCGCAATTGAAGTTCGTGCAGCCCGCGCGCACGCGCCCAGCGGTGCGACATGTCGAGCATGTAGGTGCCGGCGCCCTGCCCGCGATGACCGGCCGCGATCTGTACGTCGCGGATGTGCAGCGAGTCGCCCTCCTCGGTCACGCGCAGCACGCCGATGCGCTCGCCGTCGGCCTCGAGGATAAAGTTCTCGGATTCGCGCCAGCTCGCGTAGAACAGGTCGCTGCGCCACACGAGCCCATGGCGCTTGTAATAGCCGCCCATGTTGCCGTGCGTCAGCGCTTCGGCAAAGGGAAAATCGCCGGCCTCCGCAGGCCGGAGCTGATACAGGAGTCGCAGGTCGGTCGGATCGAGCATCGCGCAGGGGTCAAGAACGCATCCCGCCACGATAGCGCAGTCGCGTGCGGATGCAATCGCGGATTTCTCGTAGCGGCTCGACGCGTGATGACCGGTGGTTACGTCCCGCCTGCGGACACAACCGGCGCCACACATGCAAAAGCCCGCGCGAGGCGGGCTCTTCATTTTCAGGCAGGCGGGCGGGCGGGACTCGCCTGCATCCCCTTGCGCACGCGCATCCCTTCGCGCCCCGCCGGAAACCGTGCAGGCGGCTTCCTCCGCTCCGCAGTCACGCGCCCGCCGGCGGGCGCAACCAAACGCAAATAAAAAAGCCCGCACGAGGCGGGCTTCTTTATTTTTTGGCGGAGCGGACGGGACTCGAACCCGCGACCCCCGGCGTGACAGGCCGGTATTCTAACCGACTGAACTACCGCTCCAGTCTTACTGCTTGCCTGGCAGGCGTCGGTTGCTTCCTGCCGGCGCATCGTTTGTTCGAACGACGCCGAAATCTGGCGTCCCCTAGGGGATTCGAACCCCTGTACTCACCGTGAAAGGGTGATGTCCTAGGCCTCTAGACGAAGGGGACAACGTACTGCTTACATCCTTAATGCAAAAGCCCGTTCAAAAAACGTTCTTTGAACGGGCTTCGTTCTGGCGGAGCGGACGGGGCTCGAACCCGCGACCCCCGGCGTGACAGGCCGGTATTCTAACCAACTGAACTACCGCTCCAGCTTTCCTTACCCTCGCTTGCAGGATCTTGTCACGCTCCTGCAAGCGATGCGGCACTTCTACGAAACGCCGCTGAATCCTGGCGTCCCCTAGGGGATTCGAACCCCTGTACTCACCGTGAAAGGGTGATGTCCTAGGCCTCTAGACGAAGGGGACAACGTACTGCTTACATCTTTAATACAAAAGCCCGCTCAAAAACGTCTTGAACGGGCTTCGTTCTGGCGGAGCGGACGGGACTCGAACCCGCGACCCCCGGCGTGACAGGCCGGTATTCTAACCGACTGAACTACCGCTCCAGCTTTCTTACCCAACCCGCAGGACGTCGGTTACGTTCCTGCGAGCCTTGCGACACTTCTACGAAACGCCGCTGAATCCTGGCGTCCCCTAGGGGATTCGAACCCCTGTACTCACCGTGAAAGGGTGATGTCCTAGGCCTCTAGACGAAGGGGACAAAATCTTTTCAGATCTGTCTGACTTTCGCTATTCACTTTTCAATCAACAGCGAAGGCCGAAATTCTAACTGCTTTGAATCATTTTGTGAAGCATTTATTACTACCACTGCTGCTTCGCAAATCAATCCAGCTTGTTCTGATGGTGGAGGTAAGCGGGATCGAACCGCTGACCTCTTGCATGCCATGCAAGCGCTCTCCCAGCTGAGCTATACCCCCTTGCAGAACAGAAATGAGATTATATGGAGCTACTTTGAACTTGTAAATACCCTTTTTGCGATTGGAGCGAAATTTTTTGCGAAGCTGCCGCGATGTCACGCACGGGCAGCTTCGCTCGCCTCCGAGTCTCAGGCCAGCGCGGCCTCGATGCGCGACACCACGACATCGCGACCGAACAGGACGAGCACCGCGTCGATCGACGGCGTATGCGTCGTCCCCGCCACCAGCAGGCGTACCGGCATCGCGAGTTGCGGCATCTTCAGCTTGTGCGTGCCGAGCGTCGCCTTCAGCGCGGCGGATACGGCCTCCTTCGTCCAGTCGGCCGCCTTCAGCGCAGCGACGAGATCGGCCAGCGCCGGACGCACCGCATCGGTCACGTGCTGCGCAAGCGCATCGGCATCCGGTGCCGGCACACGGTAGAACATCGCTGCGCCTTCCGCGATCTCCTTGACCGTCGTCGCGCGATCCTTCATCAGCCCGACCACGGCATCGAGCGCCGGGCCCGTGGCGATCGCCGCATCGTCGACGCCGAGTGCGGCGAGGAACGGTTTGGCCAGCTCGGCGAGGCGCGCGTTGTCCGCTTCCTTGATGTAATGCGCGTTCAGCCAGCTCAGCTTGCTGTGGTCGTACTGCGCGGGCGACTTGCCGAGATGCTCGAGATCGAACCATTCGACGAACTGCTCGCGCGAGAAGATCTCGGCATCGCCGTGCGACCAGCCGAGGCGCGCGAGATAGTTGACGACCGCTTCGGGCAGGAAACCCGCGTCGCGATACGCCATCACGCTCATCGCGCCATGCCGCTTGCTCATCTTCTCGCCCTGCTCGTTCAGCACGGTCGGCAGGTGCGCGTAGACCGGCGCCTCGCCGCCGAGCGCATTCAGGATGTTGATCTGGCGCGGCGTGTTGTTCACGTGGTCGTCGCCACGGATCACGTGCGTGATGCCCATGTCCATGTCGTCCACCACCACGCAGAAGTTGTAGATCGGCGTGCCGTCCGGGCGCGCGATCACGAGGTCGTCGAGTTCCTCGTTCGAAATCTCGACACGCCCCTTCACCGCGTCATCCCACACGACCGTGCCCGTCAGCGGATTGCGGAATCGCAGCACCGGCTTCACGCCGGCCGGCGGCTCCGGCAGCACCTTGCCGGGCTCCGGACGCCACGTGCCGTCGTAGCGCGGCTTCAGGCCGGCCTCGCGCTGGCGTTCGCGCAGCGCGTCGAGTTCCTCGGCCGACATGTAGCACGGGTATGCAAGCCCCTTCTCCAGCATCTGCGCGAGCACCTCGCGATAGCGGTCCATCCGCTGCATCTGGTAGATCGGGCCTTCGTCGAAATCCAGGCCGAGCCATTGCATCCCTTCGAGGATCGCGTCGACCGCTTCCTGCGACGAGCGTTCGACGTCGGTGTCCTCGATGCGCAGCACGAACGTGCCCTTCATCTTGCGGGCGAACGCCCACGGATAGAGCGCGGAGCGAATGTTGCCGAGGTGGATGAAGCCGGTGGGACTCGGCGCGAAGCGGGTACGGACAGGACGGGTCATAAACGGTAACTCGAACGCCTGGGGCGCATGAATGATTCGACGCGGGATCGACGGCGGCAGCCCGGACAGCAACGGGGCCGGCCGCGCCCGGAACGGGAAAGAAGCCGGAATTATACTCGCGCCGGACATCGCGCCAAGCGCGCCGCTTGCTTTATGATGTGCGCGCCGCGGCCGCCAGCCGGCGCGGCACCGGCCGCACGGAACCTGCCGCGCGGCCGCTCGGAACCTATCGCCGCCGCGGGCCGTGTAACCCGCCGCCAAGCCGCCGGAGAACCATTCGATGTCGTCCCCTCGCCTGTCGCGCCGCCACTTCACGATCGCCGCCGCGTCCGCCAGCCTCGCCGCCTGCACGTCGTTCGGCGACAAATCCCGTTCGGACAATGCCTCCGGCGCCACGCAGCCGCGCGAGAAACCGGTGAAGATCGGCATCGCGCTCGGTGGCGGCGCCGCGCGCGGCTTCTCGCACATCGGCGTGCTGAAGGCGCTCGAGGCGCGCGGCATCCCGGTCGAAATCGTCGCAGGCACGAGCGCGGGCTCGGTGGTCGGCGCACTGTATGCGTCGGGCATGAGCGCACTGCAGATCAACAAGATCGCGCTCGACATGGATCAGGCGGCGATCAGCGACTGGGCGCTGCCGTTCCGTTCGCGCGGGCTGCTGCAAGGCGTGGCGCTGCAGAACTTTCTGAACAAGACACTCAACAACCGGCCGATCGAGAAGATGGCGAAGCCGCTCGGTATTGTCGCGACCGATCTGCAGAGCGGTCAGCCGATCCTGTTCCAGCAGGGCAACACGGGGCTCGCGGTGCGCGCATCGTGCAGCGTGCCGTCGGTGTTCGAACCGGTGAAGATCGGCAACCGCGAATATGTCGACGGCGGCCTCGTGAGCCCCGTGCCGGCGTCGTACGCGCGCAAGATGGGCGCGAGCTTCGTGATCGCGGTCGACATCTCGGCCCGGCCGGACGGCGCGGCAACCAACAACCCGATCGAGATGCTGCTGCAGACCTTCACGATCATGGGCCAGACGATCAAGACCTACGAGCTCGACAAGTACGCCGACGTCGTGATCCGCCCGAACCTCGCGGCCATGGGCGGCAGCGACTTCAACCAGCGCAACGCGGCCATTCTTGCAGGCGAGGAAGCCGTCGCGCGCATCATGCCGGAACTGCAGCGCAAGCTCGCGGCAGCGCGCGGCGTGGCCGCCGCGTAAGCACGCGATGAGCAGGCCGGCGCGCGCCGCCGGCCCTCAAACGACGGCGCGACCGTCTCAGCGTTTGCACCGCCCCAAAACAAAAAACCCTGCCGCCTTTCGGTGACAGGGTTTTTTCGATCCGGCCGGACTGGCCGTCGAACGTCAGTTGTTGCCGTTCGCCGAATCGTCGCCAATCGTCGCGCGCACGCGCTGACGCAGATCTTCCGGCTTCATCGGGAACTCCGACTCAAGCCGGCGCGCGCCGGTGAAACGCTTTTCCCAGTAGCCGCTATCGAGATCGTCGACGCGGATGGTGCTGCCCGTCGACGGCGAGTGCACGAACTTGTTGTCGCCGATGTAGATGCCGACGTGCGAGAACGTGCGGCGCATCGTGTTGAAGAACACGAGATCGCCCGGCTTGAGGTTGCTCATGCTCACCTTCTCGCCGACGCGGCTCATCTCTTCCGCACGACGCGGCAGCGACATGCCGAGGGTGTCCTGGAACACGTAGCGCACGAAGCCGCTGCAGTCGAGGCCCGAATCCGGCGAGTTGCCGCCCCAGCGATAGCGCACGCCGATCATGTTCAGCGCGCCGACGACCACGTCGCCCGCCTTGCCGGCCATGCCGGCGAGGAACGACTTCGCGCCGCCGCCCGACGGCTGCGCGCTGGTCTGCTGGAGGGAGGAATTCGACGCGTTCTGCGTCGAATTTATGACATTCTGGTTAAAACTGCTGACTTCGTCGGCGAACGCGCCGGGTGCTGCTGCGAACAGGGCGCCGATGAATAGCCCGGCGATGGTGCGCGCGCATGCCTGGGTCAGGGATCGATGCTGCATTGGTCGATGGAATTTGCTTAAAAATCAGCTGATTGGCGGAAAATTTCGGTCGATACTAGCCAGCGCGTAATCGTTTGTCAAAACAAATTAATAAATACAATCGAGATGATCAGACCATTGGCGACCTATCACGCTTTCCAGACCGCTTTCAACAGCTTTTGTGTGTAAGGATGTGACGGTCTGGTGAAGATGTCGGCCACCTCTCCCGACTCGACGACGGCCCCGCCCTGCATCACCGCGACGCGATGCGCCATCGCCCCGATCACCTCCAGGTCATGGCTGATGAATACATAGCCGAGGTTGTATTTCTGTTGCAAATTCGCGAGCAGCTTGAGCACCTGCTGCTGGATCGACACGTCGAGCGCGGACGTCGGCTCGTCGAGAATCAGGATGCGCGGTTCCAGCACCAGCGCGCGCGCGATCGCGATCCGCTGGCGCTGCCCGCCCGAGAATTCGTGCGGATAACGGTGCAGCGCCGTGCGGTCGAGGCCGACTTCGCGCAGTACCGCGAGCGACTTCGCGCGACGCGCATCGGGCGTCATGTCCGGGCGATGCAGTTCGAGCCCCTCGCCGACGATCCGCTCGATCGTGTGACGCGGAGAAAGCGAACTGAACGGATCCTGAAAGACCACCTGCATGTTCGAGCGCAGTGCCGTCTGTTCGCGGCCGCGATAGGTCGACAGCGCGCGCCCCTGGAATTCGATCGTGCCGCCGGCCGTCTTTTGCAGGCCGAGCAGCGCCATCGCGAGCGTCGACTTCCCGGATCCCGATTCACCGACGATGCCGAGCGTCTCGCCCTGCCGCACCGACACCGACACATCCGCGACCGCCGTCACGGGTACCGAGCCGAACCAGCCCGCGATGCCCGGCCGCTTGCGCGCGAACTGCACGCTCACGTGACGGGCGTCGAGCACGACGGGCGCGATCGGCATCACCGGCGCGACCGCGCGTTGCGGACGGCTGTTCAGTAGCCGCTGCGTATACGGATGCTCGGGTTCCGCGAAGATCCGCTCGACCGGCCCGCTCTCGACGAGCCGGCCGCGCTCCATCACCGCGACGCGATCCGCGAAGTGCCGCACGAGATTCAGGTCGTGCGTGATCAGCAGGATCGCCATCCCGCGCTTTTCCGCTTCCTCGCGCTGCAGTTCCAGCAGCAGGTCGACGATCTGCGCACGGATCGTCACGTCGAGCGCGGTGGTCGGCTCGTCGGCCAGCAGCAGGCGCGGCCGGCAGGCGAGCGCCATCGCGATCATCGCGCGCTGCCGCTGGCCGCCCGACAACTGGTGCGGATAGCTGTCGACACGCTTGTCCGGCTCCGCGATGCCCGTGCGCGC
This sequence comes from Burkholderia sp. HAN2018, assembly GCF_024704855.1. Lineage (NCBI taxonomy): Bacteria > Pseudomonadati > Pseudomonadota > Betaproteobacteria > Burkholderiales > Burkholderiaceae > Burkholderia > Burkholderia sp. HAN2018. The sequence goes on from NZ_QOBB01000068.1 coordinate 14,561, forward strand.
GAGCAGAGCGATCGCACGCTTGCGCGCCTCGACCGCCGATACGCCGTCGTGCAGCACGATCGTCTCGCCGATCTGCACGCCGATCGTATACAGCGGGTTGAGCGCCGTCATCGGTTCCTGGAAGATCATCGCGATGTCCGAGCCGCGCAGCCCGCGCATCTCGCGCTCGCTCTTGCCAGCCAGATCCTGCTCCGCGAAGCGGATCGCGCCGCTCACGTCGGCATCGCGCAGCAGCCGCAGGATCGACAGCGCGGTCACGCTCTTGCCGGAACCCGATTCGCCGACCAGCGCGACGCGCTCGCCGCGACCGATCTCGAGCGTCACGTCGTCCACCGCGACCGTGTCGCCGAAGCGCACGTGCAGATGCTCGAGCGCCAGCAGCGGCTCATGCTGCGTCGATACGACCGGTTCGCTCATCGCTGGCCTCCCGCCGCGCGCACCGAATCGGCGATCCGCGTATCGAGCGCGTTGCGCAGCGCGTCGCCCATGAAGGTCAACAGCAGCAGCGTCGTGACCAGCACGCCGAAGGTCGACAACGAGATCCACCATGCGTCGAGGTTGCCCTTGCCCTGCGCGAGCAGTTCGCCGAGGCTGGGAGTCGGCGGCGGCACGCCGAGCCCGAGGAAATCGAGGCTCGTGAGCGCGAGGATCGAGCCGCTCATCCGGAACGGCAGGAACGTGATCACCGGCGTGAGACTGTTCGGCAGCACATGGCGCCAGATGATCTGCCAGTTCGTGAGCCCCATCGCGCGCGCCGCGCGCACGTAGTCCTGCGTGCGGTTGCGCAGGAATTCCGCGCGCACGTAGTCGGCGAGCCCGATCCAGCCGAACAGCGACAGCAGCACGATCAACAGCAGGAAACTCGGCTCGAAGATCGACGCGAAGATGATCAGCAGGTACAGCTCGGGCAGCGAACTCCAGATCTCGATCAGGCGCTGCCCGACGATGTCGATGCGCCCGCCGAAGAAGCCCTGCACGGCGCCCGCGGCGATCCCGAGCAGCGTGCCGATCACGGTCAGGATCAGCCCGAACTCGACCGACACGCGGAACCCGTACACGAGCCGGGCGAGCAGGTCGCGCCCCTGCGCGTCGGTACCGAGCCAGTTCGCGCGCGACGGCGGCGCGGGGTTCGGCACGTTCGAGAAATAGTTCAGCGTGTCGTAGTAATAACGGTTCGGCGGGTAGACGACGAAGTTGCCGGGCGCCTCGAGCCGCTTGCGCACATACGGATCGAGATAGTCGGCCGGCGTCGGGAAATCGCCGCCGAAGGTCGTCTCCGGATACGCATGGAACATCGGGAAATAGGTCTGGCCGTCGTAACGCACGACGAGCGGCTTGTCGTTCGACCACAGCGGCGCCGCGAGGCTCGCGGCGAACGCGACGACGAAGATCACGAAGCTCCAGTAGCCGAGGCGCTGCTGCCTGAAGCGCTGCCATACGCGGCGCGCGGGAGACGGCGACACGCGGGCGCGCGCCGCGTCGATGCGGGACGACACGACGGCCCGGTTCATCGCGCACCTCGCCCGGTGACGCCGGGCATGCAGACGGACGGTTTCATGTCAGCGCTCCAGGGTGTCGAATTGAATGCGCGGATCGACCCACACATAGCAGAGATCGGAGATCAGCTTGGTCGCAAGGCCGATCAGCGTGAACAGGTACAGCGTGCCGAGCACGACCGGATAGTCGCGCCGCACGACCGATTCGTACGACAGCAGCCCGAGGCCGTCGAGCGAGAACAGCGTCTCGATCAGCAGGCTGCCCGTGAAGAACGCGCCGATGAACGCGGCCGGGAAACCGACGATCAGCGGCAGCATCGCGTTGCGGAACACGTGCTTCCACAACACGCTGCGCTCGGAGAGCCCCTTCGCGCGCGCGGTCAGCACGTATTGCCGGCGGATCTGGTCGAGAAACGCATTCTTCGTGAGCATCGTGACGACCGCGAAGCTGCCGACGACCGACGCCGTGATCGGCAGCGCGATATGCCACAGGTAGTCGAGCACCTTGCCGACGAGCGACAGCTGGGCGAAGTTGTCCGACGTGAGCCCGCGCAGCGGGAAAAGCTGCCAGAACGAGCCGCCGCCGAACAGCACGAGCAGCAGCACGCCGAGCACGAAGCCCGGAATCGCATAACCGACGAGCACGACGAGGCTCGTCGCGACGTCGAACGGCGAACCGTTGCGCACGGCCTTCGCGATGCCGAGCGGCACCGCGATCAGGTACGTGAGGAAGAACGTCCACAGCCCGATGCTGATCGACACGGGCAGCTTCTGCACGACCAGCGACCACACGCTCTGGTGGCGGAAGTAGCTGTCGCCGAGATCGAAGCGCGCGAAGCGCTTCAGCATCAGCCAGTAGCGTTCGAGCGGCGGTTTGTCGAAACCGTACAGCGCCTTGAGCTGCGCGAGCTGCTGTGCGTCGACGCCGGTGTGCGCGCGCATCCCGAACGGCACCGCGCCCTGCTCCGTCGCGCCCTTGCGCAGCTCCTGCACGGCCTGTTCGACGGGGCCGCCCGGTACGAACTGGATCACCGCGAACGTAAGCGTCAGCACGCCGACGAGCGTCGGGATCATCAGCAGCAGGCGTTTGAGGATGTAGCTCCACATGGGCGTCGACTCGCGATCGGTAGGCGGGGTTGGACGTAGGGCGGCGTGGCTCAGTGATCGGGCTTCGCCCACCAGGTCGACACGACCCAGCCCTCGGCCGAATAGTACAGCGGCAGCGTCTGCGGGTAGCCAAGCGTGCGCTTGTACGCGATCCGGTGCGTCGTGCTGTACCACTGCGGGACCGCGTAGTAGCCATGCATCAGCACGCGGTCGAGCGCGTGCGTCGCGTCGAGCAATTCGTCGCGCGACTGCGCGGTGCCGAGTGCGTGCAGCAGCGTGTCGACGGCCGGCGACTTCAGCCCGATGAGGTTGTCGGAGCCCGGCTCGTCGGCGAACTTGCTGGCGTAACGCGAGTATTGCTCGGCACCCGGCACCTGCACGCCCGGCAGGCGGATCGTCGTCATGTCGTAGTCGAACGCGTCGAGGCGCTTTTGCAGCAGCGCGAAATCGGCCGTGCGAAAGCGTGCATCGATGCCGAGCTTCGCCAGATTGCGCTGATAGGCCGTCACGACACCTTCCATCGCGGCACCCGAATCGTCGAGGATCTCGAACGTGAACGGCTCGCCCTTCGCATTGCGCAGCGCGCCGTCGCGATAGGTCCAGCCGGCCTGCGCGAGCAGCGTGCGCGCCTTCAGCAGGTTCGTGCGCAGCGAGCCCGGCGGATTCGTGTCCGGCTGCGTGACCATCGGCCCGAACACGGCCGGATCGAGCTGCGCGCGCAGCGGCTCCAGCAACTTCAGCTCGCCGGGGCCGGGCGTGCCGGTCGCCTGCAGGTCGGTGTCGGCGAAGTAGCTGTCCAGACGCGTGTAGGCGCTGTAGAACAGCTGGCGGTTCAGCCATTCGAAGTCGAACGCAAGGTCGAGCGCCTGGCGCACGCGCACGTCGCGAAACAGCGGCCGGCGCAGGTTCATGAAGAAGCCCTGCATGCCGGCGCCGTTGTGCTGGCGGAATTCGCGCTTGACGAGCTCGCCGCTGTCGAAACGCTTGCCGACGTCGCGGCGCGTCCAGTTGCGCGCGATGTACTCGACGAGCACATCGTATTCGCCGGCCTTGAACGCTTCGAGCCGCGCAACGCCATCGCCGTACAGCTTGTAGACGATCCGTTCGAAGTTGTTGGTGCCCACCCGCACCGGCAGGTTGGCCCCCCAGTACGCCGGGTTGCGCCGGTAAGTGATCGTCCTGCCGTTGTCGTAGCGCTCGATCAGGTACGGGCCGCTGCCGATCGGCTGCTCGAACGCGAGCTGGTCGAACGGGATGCGCGAGCCGTCCGCGCGCAATCCCCACTTGCGCGAAAACACCGGCACGCCGCCGGCGATCAGCGGCAGTTCGCGATTCGCGCTGCGGAACTCGAAACGCACGGTGGCGGGATCGACCACCACGGCCTTCGTGATTTCCGCGAAATACGCGCCGAACTGCGGCGCGGCGAGCTTGCTCTTCAGCGTGTCGAACGAGAACTTGACGTCGTTGGCCGTGACCGGGTCGCCATTGGAAAAGCGCGCGCGCGGATTCAGGTGGAACGTGACCGAACGGCGATCCGGTGCGATGTCGATGTCGTCGGCGAGCAGCCCGTACGCGGACGCCGGCTCGTCCGAGCTGCCGGTCGCGAGGCTCTCGAACAGCATGTCGATGCCCGGCGCGGGATTGCCGCGCATCGTAAACGGGTTGAACTTGTCGAACGAGGTCAGCCGGTTCGGGTTCGCGAGCACTAGCGTGCCGCCCTTCGGCGCGTCGGGGTTGACGTAGTCGAAATGCCTGAAGCCCGGCGGATACTTCGGCTCGCCGTACTGCGCAATGGCGTAGGCCGCGTGCGCGGCGGTCGCGGCCAGCGCCGCCTGCAACACGAACACCGCGGCCGTGCGGCCGGCAACCCGTACGGCACGGCGGACACGCGCGGCGGCCCGGGGCGAACCCTTCGTCATAGAGGCCCTGTCGGTCGAATGAGGGTAGTAACGAGGGACGATTCTACCCATTCAATCCGTCGGGCCAAAAGAAAACCGCCATGCAGGCGGTTTCCTCATCAACGAACGTTGCGCGCACATCACGCGTGCGCCCTGCCGATCAACGCCAGCCGTTGTGGCGACCGTTGTCCCAATGGCCGTGACCGCGATCCCAGCCGGGGCGGCCGCCGTGACGGTGGTACCACTCGTCGCGACCCCAGTAGCGACGGCCGTCCCAGTAGCGGTCGCCATGCCAGCCGATCACGATAGCGGGCGCCGGTGCGTAGACGGGTGCCGGCGCATAGACCGGCGCAGGCTGATAGACGACCGGCGGAGGCGGCGGCGGCGCATACACAGGTGCGGGCGCGACGTAGACCGGTGCCGGAACGCCGAGATTGATCCCGACATTGACTCCCGCCATTGCTGCGCCCGACACGAGCAAGGCCGTCATACCGGTCAAGAGCGAGGCAATACGCAAGGTCTTCATGGATTCCTCTTTGGGGGTTGTTTGATGTGTGATTCGACTATAACGGCAAGCGTTGCCACCGCATATTTCAAGTTTGTAAGAACTGATGCGCGGCATCGCAAGGGCAAGCTTGCGCTAACGTCTTGTAACAATCGACGGCCCGACGGAGGCGCCCAGGCTCCCTTCCGCCTTTGCCGACCGGCGTTCGCACCGGCAGTGCGCACGCGCCGAATCATACAGTCGATGCCCCCCGGTACCGCCCTCGCGGGCCGCAGCGCCCTTCTCGCGGACGAAAAAAAAGCGGCACCTTCGTGCCGCTTCTCCGGTCGACGCATCGCGCCGCGATGCCGCTCAGCGCGACATCATGTTCATGCTGACGTTGTGCATCACCCACAGCGTGCCGACGATCAGGATCGCCGCGGTCAGCACCGTGTAGCTGAACGCCATCACGTTCCAGCGCTGGCCCGACGAGCCGTTCATGTGCAGGAAGTACACGAGGTGCACGACGATCTGCACGAACGCGAGCACGGCAAGCGCGATCAGCGACGCGTGCGGCGACAGCACGCCGCCCATCACGAGGCCGAACGACGCGGCCGTGAGCAGCACCGACAGGATGAAACCGGCGACATAGCCGCCGACACTGCCGTGCCCTTCTTCGAGTTGAGACGAATGCGAATGGGCCATTTAGATCACGCTCGCGAGATAAACAAAGGAAAACACGCAGATCCACACGATGTCGAGGAAGTGCCAGAAGAGGCTCAGGCACGTCAGGCGTCGCAGGTCGCGATCGGTCAGGTCGCCGCCGCGAAACACGATCTGCCCGGCGAGCACGATCATCCACAGCAGCCCGGCCGTCACGTGCAGCCCGTGCGTGCCGACCAGCGTGAAGAACGCCGACAGGAACGCGCTGCGCTGCGGGCCCGCGCCTTCCGCGATCAGGTGCGAGAACTCGCGCAGTTCCATCACGAGAAACGCCGCGCCGAGCACGAACGTCACCGCGAGCCATGCGAGCAGCGCGCCACGCCGCTGCTTGTACGCGGCGAGCATCGCGAAACCGTACGTGATGCTCGACAGCAGCAGCGCGGCGGTTTCCACCGCGACGCCCGGAATGTCGAACAGGTCTTTCGCGGTCGGCCCGCCCGCATACTGCTGGCCGAGCACCGCGAACGTCGCGAACAGCGCGGCAAAGATCACGCAGTCGGTCATCAGGTACAGCCAGAACCCGAACACCGAGTGCGACGGCGGATGGTCGTCGTGCTCGAGCAGGGTCGCGCTCAGGGTTTTCTGCAACATCAGTTGGCCTCCAGTTCCACGTCGTCGACGCGCGCGGCCACGCGCTGCGTCGGCTGCTTGTCTTCGGTCTTGCGCACCGTCGACGCAGGGATGTAATAACCGTCGTTATCACGCGAGCTGTAGATCACGAGCGTCCCGACGATCCCGACGAGCCCGCCGATCGCCATCCACCAGATGTGCCACACCAGCGCGAAGCCGAGCACCAGGCTGAAGATCGCCACCACGAGGCCCGCGCAGGTATTCGACGGCATGTGGATGTCGCGGAACGACGCCGGGTTCGGCCGGCCTTCGCCGCGTGCCTTCATGTCCGCATACGCGTCGAGCGTGCGCACCTGCGGGATCACCGCGAAGTTGTAGTCGGCCGGCGGCGACGAGGTCGCCCACTCCAGCGTGCGGCCGCCCCACGGATCGCCCGTCGTGTCGCGGTATGCCGGCAGGTTGCGGTTGCGGATGCTGACCACCAGTTGCAGCAACTGGCACGCAATGCCGACCGCGATCAGCACGGCGCCGAATGCGGCGACCAGCAGCCACGGATGCCAGGCCGGGTTGTCGTAGTGGTTGAGCCGGCGCGTCATGCCCATGAAGCCGAGCACGTAGAGCGGCACGAACGCGACGTAGAAGCCGACCTGCCAGAACCAGAACGCAGCCTTGCCGAGCTTCTCGTTCAGCTTGAAGCCGAACGCCTTCGGGAACCAGTAGTTGAAGCCCGCGAGATAACCGAACAGCACGCCGCCGATGATCACGTTGTGGAAGTGCGCGATCAGGAACAGGCTGTTGTGCAGCACGAAGTCCGCACCCGGAATCGCCATCATCACGCCGGTCATGCCGCCGATCGTGAACGTGACCATGAAGCCGATCGTCCACAGCACGGGCGTCGTGAATTCGATCCGGCCGCGATACATCGTGAACAGCCAGTTGAACACCTTCACGCCGGTCGGGATCGCGATGATCATCGTCATGATGCCGAAGAACGCGTTCACGTTCGCACCCGAGCCCATCGTGAAGAAGTGGTGCAGCCACACGAGGAACGACAGCACCATGATCGCGCAGGTCGCGTACACCATCGTCTTGTAGCCGAACAGCGGCTTCTTCGCGAACGTCGCGATGACTTCCGAGAAGATCCCGAACGCCGGCAGGATCAGGATGTACACCTCCGGATGGCCCCACGCCCAGATCAGGTTCAGGTACAGCATCGCGTTGCCGCCGGCTTCGTTCGTGAAGAAGTGCATGCCGAGGTAACGGTCGAGGCCGAGCAGCGCGAGCGTCGCGGTCAGGATCGGGAACGACGCCATGATCAGCACGTTCGTGCAGAGCGCGGTCCACGTGAACACCGGCATCTTCATCAGCGTCATGCCCGGCGCGCGCATCTTGATGATCGTCACGAAGAAGTTCACGCCGGTCAGCAGCGTGCCGACGCCCGATATCTGCAGCGCCCACAGGTAGTAGTCGACCCCTACCCCCGGACTGAACTGCAGCTCCGACAGCGGCGGATACGCGAGCCAGCCCGTCTGCGCGAATTCGCCGATCACGAGCGATACGTTGATCAGGATCGCACTGACGGCCGTCATCCAGAAGGAGAGCGAGTTGATGAACGGGAATGCGACGTCGCGCGCGCCGATCTGCAGCGGCACGACCAGGTTCATCAGGCCGACCATGAACACCATCGCCATGAAGAAGATCATGATCACGCCGTGTGCCGTGAAGACCTGGTCATAGTGGTGCGGCGGCAGGTAGCCGGGCCCGTTGTACGAGAGCGCGAGCTGCATGCGCATCATGATCGCGTCGGCGAAGCCGCGCAGCAGCATGATCAGCGCGACGATGATGTACATCACGCCGAGTCTCTTGTGGTCGACCGTGGTCAGCCATTCCGTCCACAGCCATTTCCACCGGCCGGTGATCGTCAGCGCGGCGAGAATGCCCAGCACGACCAGCCCCATGAAGGCGCCTGCCCCCATGATGATGGGCTGATCGAACGGGATCGCCGAAAGTGTGAGTTTGCCGAACATGCGTTACCCCTTCGTGCCGCAGGCGGCGTCCTTCAGGTCGAGGACGTGGCCATCGTTGTATTTCGCGATGATGTTGTGGAAGAGCCGCGGATCGACCGACGAGAAGTAGCGCACCGGCGCCTTCTCGCTCGGCTGGGCGACGGTACCGTACACGGTCGCGTCGAGACGGTCGGGCGAGGCCTTCACCTTCTGCACCCATGCATCGAACTGTTCGCGCGGCTCGGCGAGCGTGCGGAACTTCATGTCGGAGAAGCCGCGGCCGCTGAAGTTGGCGGACGTGCCCGCGTAGTTGCCGGGCTCGTCTGCGATCAGGTGCAGGCGCGTCTGCATGCCGGCCATCGCGTAGACCTGGCCGCCGAGCTGCGGGATGAAGAACGAGTTCATCACCGAATCCGACGTGATGCGGAAGTTCACCGGCGTGCCGACCGGAATCGCGAGCTGGTTCACCGACGCGATGCCGAGTTCCGGATAGATGAACAGCCACTTCCAGTCGAGCGCGACGACCTCGACGTCGATCGGCTTCACCGACGACTCGAGCGGCTTGTACGGGTCGAGCTCGTGCGTGGTCTTCCACGTGAGCACGCCGAGGAACAGGATGATCAGCGTCGGCACCGTCCAGATCACGACCTCGATCGCGGTCGAGTGCGACCAGTTCGGCGCGTAGGTGGCATTGCGGTTCGATGCGCGGTAACGCCACGCGAACCACAGCGTGAGCAGGATCACCGGCACGACGACGACCAGCATCGCCCAGGTGGACGTCGCGATCAGCGCCTTTTCGGCAGCCCCCACGCTTCCTTTCGGATTTAGTACATCTAAATTACAGCCTGACAGGCTCAGGGCCGCGCCGATCGACATCAGCGCCACCCCGCCTTTTGAAGCTCTTCTTTTCATCACACCGCCCGAGGGTCATTGAATCCGTTTGCGTATGCCCGATGCGCATTCGATCCACGAAAGTGGCCGAATCATACGTCGCGCGAGTGCGATGAAGAACCAGCTAATGCGGAAAATCATCATTGCAGAATCTGTTGTGAGACACATTGTCGCGGGGCAATTTCACGCAGCCGCAAGCGGGCCCGGCGCTACCTGCGCCGGACCGCGATCGATGTGTACGCAACGGCCGCACCGCCGCGCGATGAGCCCCGTTCGCGCGACGTGCCGCGATCAGCCGTGCGTCGATGCCATGTACGACGGCTGCGGCTGCGCAGGGCCGTCCCCTGCCGGCAGCTTCGAATGGCTCGCGTCTTCGATCAGCCTTCCGACGGTCGGATCGATCGCGTCGGTGAACGGCTTCGGATCGATGCCGACCGCCAGCACGACCAGGGCGAGCGACGCGAACATCACGATCTCGCGACGGTTCAGGTCGGCGAGCTTCGCGATCCGCTGGCTCGCGACCTTGCCGAACACGACGCGCTTGAGCATCCACAGCGTGTACGACGCGCTGAGGATCAGCGTCAGTGCCGCAATCGCGCCGATCCAGAAGTTGAAGCGGATCGCGCCCATGATGACCATGAACTCGCCGACGAAGCCCGACGTGCCCGGCAGGCCGACGTTGGCCATCGCGAACAGCACCGTGAAGGTCGCGAAACGCGGCATCACGCCCGCGACGCCGCCGTACGCGGCAATCTCGCGCTGCTTCGTGCGGTCGACGAGCACGTTCACGCACAAGAGCATCGCGCCCGCGACGAAGCCGTACGACACGAGCTGCACGATCGCGCCTTCGACGCCGATCCGGTTGAACAGGAACAGCCCGAGCGTGACGATCCCCATGTGCGCGACCGTCGAATACGCGAGCAGCTTGCCGAGATCGGTCTGGGCGAGCGCGATCAGGCTCGCATAGACGATCGCGAACAGCGACAGCGCGATCACGGCCGGCGCGAAGAAGTGGCTCGCGTCGGGTGTCACCGGCAGCGCGAAGCGCAGGAACCCGTAGCCGCCGAGCTTGAGCATCGCGAGCATCAGCGCCGCGCCCGTCGGGCCGTCGGTATAGACGTCGCTCAGCCACGTGTGGACCGGCCACATCGGCACCTTGACCGCGAAGGCGGCGAAGAAGCCGAGGAACACCAGCAACTGCGGCGCGAAGCCGAGCTGCAGCGTGCGCCACACGGCCATGTCGAACGTGTGCGACTGCGCGTACAGGTACAGCATCGCCATCAGCAGCAACAGCGAGCCGGCGAACGAGATAAAGAAGAACTTCACGGCCGCGTACACGCGGCGCTCGCGCCCCCATGTGCCGATCAGCAGGTAAAGCGGGATCAGCGTCGCCTCGAAGAAGATGAAGAACAGCAGCCCGTCCTGTGCGACGAACACGCCGACCATCAGTCCCGACAGGATCAGGAACGACGCGTAGTACTGCGCGACGCGCACCGTGACCGACTCCCACGACGCCACGACCACCACGAGCGTCGTGAACGCGGTCAGCACGACGAGCCACAGCGACGCGCCGTCGATGCCGACCCGCCATCCGGAATTGAATGCCGCCAGCCAGTTGCGGCTCTCGACGAACTGCATCGCGGCCGAGTGCGCATCGAAACCGGCGACCAGCGGAACGACGGCCGCAAGCCCCACCAGCGCGCCGACGAGCGCGATCAGCCGCGTTCGACGTGGATGATGGTCGGAACCGGCGCGCAGCAGGCACGCGCCGAACAGGATCGGAGCCCAGATGGCCAGGCTCAGGAAGGGGAAATCATGCATGTCAACAGGGCCTTGATGAAGTCGCGCACTGCATCGGAGACAGGCGAGACGAAAGGAACGAAATCAAATCGACAGAAAGATTTCGTGAATCGCCAATGTTGGCAAAATGTAAAGCGGCATCACGGGAAAGCTTGACGCCGCTCAAACGCGATCGGGTTAACCAGCATAAGGCGATTGATTATTTTCTGCATCGCAGCAGAGCATCGATTTTCACAACCCACCTTATCCTACTGATTTTTATGAGTAATTTTTTGTATTGATCGATCATACAGATTGCAAAAATCGACGCAGCGCCGCATTTTTGACATCCGCCTGCCATTCCGGAGGGTCGGAACGAGCTGATTGGCACCAGACAAGACGGCGAGAATGCAGCACTGATTTCTTACAGGCTAACTTTCATTTTTATTTCATTTCGCCTTGCTCGACGCGGATCGAGTGAATGGCCGCGCCGCCCACCCTCCACGCTCCCGTGGGGGAGGACTAGAACAGCAAGCCGATACCCATCAACGTGCTTTACGTAGTCACCTTTCCGCTCGGCAAGGAGCCGGAGCAATTTGCGACGCCAACCGCTGTCAGGCGCCGATGGTCGGCGTGATGATGGTTGCCAAGCGCGCAGAATACGCCGCAGAAACTGCAACCGCAGCGAAAGCGGCGAAACGCCAACAGCGACGCTGCCCGTGAAAATACGATCGCAAACCGTCGCGCATCCACCGCTGCTCAGCGGGCGCGCACCGCGAAAGATCGTGGGATGGACGCGAATCAGGCGAGCGAATCCGCGCAACAGAAGCTGCCGAACGTGTCCGCATCCTGTCCGGACACCAAGCTGATCAAGCAAACGCCGATGGACTTCAATTCGCCGGTCTGCAAGCGCACGATCATCTTCGCTGGCAAACAGTGTGGTTACGCCGCGTCGTACCGGCCCGGCCTGCGGACCATGATGTGCAAATCACGTTCGATTCGAGCGAAATCGACGGTTGAACCGCAGCGCGGCCCGAACAGCCGGTCGCGCAACATCCGTGCTGTCGAAGTAAATATGGGGTCGCTTGCGTCAGCCACCACAGCGGGCGGATGCGCACCCGCTACCTGCATGGCGCGTGTGTATTTTCGGTGCGTGCAGTGAATATTCCAACGCGCGCGGGTCATCCACCATCGCGGCAGGCTGTCACGCCCTCACCTTACGCATCGCAGATGTACATTCTTGACGCGGGCCGTGAATATTTCATCCTGCGCGAGTACACAACCGCGCGATACACATGACGACTGGCACGCCAAGCGGGCCTGCGCCCACAACATGCCGACGACGAAACCGTGACGTGTCACCGCGGATCGACGCGATAGCCGAGGTATCGGAATCTCGCCCACCACCTCCAGCGCTCAGGCAATCGCAGCACGAGCAAGTACCGCATCTTGCTCGGGTGTACCGCCGGACACGCCGAGGGCGCCGATCAGGTGGCCATCGCCATCCAAGAGAGGCACTCCTCCTCCCATCAGCAACAGCCCGCCTGCATGGATGTGGTCGAAGTGTGGAACTGGCTGGCCCGCCTGCCACGGGACATTGAGCGCTTCGCTCGGCGCCCGGAACATCACCGAAGCCCGGGCCTTTGCAATCGACAGTTCATTCGACGCAAGCCATGCCCCGTCCATCCGCGAGAAAGTGACCAAGTGCGCACCCGCATCCAGAATTGCAAACACGGCATTGAGTCCCGCGTCCTGGGCTGCGGCACGCCCTTGGGCCACGATCCGATCCGCCCGCTCCAACGTGAGCTCAGGCATTTTGCGTCCACTCCGTCTCTTGCCACTGCTTCGCAGCGTCAATCGTCGCAAAGGGGCGCATGGTTCGATACAAATGCGTATCGGCCGGAATGATCTCGACCATGGCGTCGATCATCTCCTTGGGGTCGGCCTGGTTCATCAGGCTGTCGCCGAAATCCGGCATCGGCACAACGGCGGAATCGGCGTCGTACCACTGTACGTAGCTCTCAGCGCCAGTGTCGTTGAATCCGGTACCGAAAACGCCCGGATTCACGGTCGCGACTTTGACGCCAAAGGGTTCGAGTTCCGCTTTCATCGACCCGGCGATGGCCTCGATCGCATGCTTGGTCGCGCAGTAGGCACCGACAAACGGGACAACCAGAATGCCCCCCATCGACGAGGTCCATACGACTTTTCCGGACCTGCGTGCCACCATCTTCGGCACGATCGCCTGTACCAGTTGAAGATGGCCGAAGACGTTGATTTCGAAGGACTCCCGAACGCGCGGCATCGGGATGTCGACGATCGATCCGCCTTCCATGACGCCGGCGTTCAGCACCAGGACATCGGGATCGAACGAGCCCGCGTGAGCGATGTCGATCGCGTCGAGCAGATTCAGCTTGATCACCTCGAGCACCACACCGGCCTCGGCTGCGTCCGCACGCAGGCTGCGAACCTGCGGCCACGTTTCGGCCGTCGCCACGACGTGGTGGCCAAGGCGTGCAAGTTCGATTGCCGCACCACGCCCAAAACCTGAGCTGGCACCCGTGATCAATATCTTTCGAGACATCTGGCGCTCCTTGACTGAAATAGTTGCACCCAGTGTAGGGAGCCCCTAGTATCAAAACAAGATCACCAATGCTTGATGAAACGATGAGAGTTACTCACCAATCAAGGAGCTTCGATTTTTTCTCTTTCACCGTGTTCCTGGCCGTTGCAACACGACGAAGCTTTCGCGCAGCAGCGACCGAACTCGAGATCACGCCGTCAGCGGTCAGTCATTCGGTAAAAGCGCTCGAGCGCCGTCTGGGCGTCCGGCTCCTGAATCGAACGACTCGCAGCACCTCGCTCACCGAGGCCGGCGAGCGTCTGGCAGCCAAACTCCGGCCGGCAGTTTCGATCATTGACGAAGCGATGCGCGAAGTCGACGATCTCCGTCTGGCTCCCAGCGGAACCGTGCGCATCAATGCAAGCGAAGGCGCCATCCGCCTCATCCTGCGTCCCATCCTGGCAAGCTTCCTGAAGTCGTATCCGGACGTGCATCTCGACATCGTGAGCGACGGCCGCCTCGGTGACATCGTTGCAGCGGGATTCGACGCGGGCATCCGACTGGCCGAGGCCGTGCCGCAGGACATGGTGGCCGTTCCGATCATGGGCAACGTTCGTTTCGCAGCAGTCGCGTCGCCCGCGTATTTCGCTGCACATGGACGCCCCACTACGCCGCACGATCTTTATCGACACGACTGTATTCGCTTTCGCTTCGAGAGCGGCGCGATCTACCAGTGGGAATTCGAGCGACGCGGCGTGAGCGAGACCATCGATGTCTCGGGCCCGCTTACTTTGACGGACCAACCGCTGATGGTCGACGCCGCCATGGACGGCATAGGCATCGCTTTCGTCCCTGACCACCTCGTCGTCGAGGCCTTGCGTGACGGACGCCTCGAACGCGTTCTTGACGACTGGTGTCCGCCTTTTCCGGGACTATGCCTTTACTATCCCGGCCATCGCCATGTCTCGCAGGCTCTGCGCGCCCTGATTGCCTTTATCAAGGGCGAGCAGCTGCGCAGTTGAGTTTTTGCATGGCAAGGCCGGCTCGTATTCGCGCCAGTCGCACGATACCGCCGGGTTAGCTGCGAAGCTTCGACAGGTTGTATCGATGGCTCATCCGGACTGAGTCTGGAAGACTGAAAGCCGCCAAACACCCAACCTTCCGGGAACCCAGCCGAAGGAACTCACTTTCTCGAGTCGACTTGAGATGGTTCAGGAAATCACCGAGTCCGGCTCAAGCATGCCGCACGCGGACACGGATCGCCGCTTGACGAGTGATCACCCTTCACCGCGCGAATATTCACTCGGCATCAGAACGACTGCGACCGGTGAACCGCTCGTTCGTCGTGCTCATGCTCACAGGAAGCTTGTGAGTTGATTTGATGGTCAAAAAGAAAAAGCCCCGCAAGTCCGAGAACTTGCGGGGCTTTGTCACCGCTTTTGGCGGAGACGGAGGGATTCGAACCCTCGATCCAGGTTTTGGCCCAGATGCTCCCTTAGCAGGGGAGTGCCTTCGACCTCTCGGCCACGTCTCCCAAACTTTCGCTCGCACCAGGGAGGCAGTGCGACGAGAACGAAATAATATAGGGTTTCGAACCGCACGTCAATTTCCGTGATGCATTTTCTTCAATGCATCACGAAAAATTCACGATGCCTGGTCGAGTTCGAATGCCTTGTGCAACGCGCGGACGGCCAGCTCCATGTATTTCTCGTCGATCAGCACCGAAATCTTGATTTCGGACGTCGAGATCATCTGGATGTTGATGCCCTCTTCCGACAGCGTGCGGAACATCTTGCTCGCAACACCCACGTGCGAACGCATGCCGACACCGACCACCGACACCTTCGACACCTTCGGATCGCCCTGCACCTGCTCGGCGTTCACGTGGCCCTTCACCTGGTTGGTGAGGATGTCCATCGCCTTCTGGTAGTCGCCGCGGCCGACCGTGAACGTAAAGTCGGTCTTGCCCTGGACGCTCTGGTTCTGAATGATCATGTCGACGTCGACGTTCGCATCCGCGACCGGGCCGAGGATCTGATACGCGATGCCCGGCTTGTCGGGCACGCCCATCACAGCAATGCGTGCTTCGTCGCGCTGGAACGCGATGCCGGAAATGACTGCCTTTTCCATGGTCTCGTCTTCTTCAAAAGTAATCAGGGTGCCCGAGCGCATTTCTTCGTCGAGCGCAATCAGCGGATCGGTCAGGCTCGACAGCACGCGCGTCTTCACCTGGTATTTGCCGGCGAATTCGACCGAGCGGATCTGCAGGACCTTCGAGCCGAGGCTGGCCATTTCCAGCATTTCCTCGAACGTCACGCGATCGAGGCGTCGCGCCTCTTCGACGACGCGCGGGTCGGTCGTGTAGACGCCGTCGACGTCCGTGTAAATCAGGCACTCTTCGGCACCCAGCGCAGCCGCGACCGCCACCGCCGACGTATCCGAGCCGCCACGGCCCAGCGTCGTGATGTGGCCGTCCGGATCGACGCCCTGGAAGCCCGTGATGATCACGACCTTGCCTGCATTCAGATCGGCCTTCACGCGCTCGTCATCGATCGAGTGAATGCGCGCTTTCGTGAACGCGCTGTCCGTCTTGATCGGCACTTGCCAGCCCGCGTAGCTCACGGCCTCGACGCCGATTTCCTGCAGCGCGATCGACAGCAGGCCGACGCTGACCTGCTCGCCGGTCGACGCGATCATGTCGAGCTCGCGCGGGCTCGGCTGGCTCGAAATCTCTTTCGCAAGACCGAGCAGACGGTTGGTTTCGCCGGACATCGCCGAAGGCACGACCACCATCTGGTGCCCGGCCTGATGCCATTTTGCGACGCGTTTCGCGACGTTCTTGATGCGCTCGACCGAGCCCATCGAAGTGCCGCCGTATTTGTGTACGATGAGTGCCATTGTCGTTCTGAACTGGAGGAGAAACCGCACGGGCGCGCTGGGCAGGCCGCGTAGCCGTTCGGTCACGCGGCTTGTGGCTGTGGACGGACGACGAGGGGGACGGCTGGGACGCAACACGCAAGCGTGACGGATTTTGCCCGGAAGGCCGATCAGGCCGCGCAAACCGGGTACGTCACGCGGAAAACCTGCACAAATCGCTCAAAAATCGAGCCGAGCAAACGACCGAGCGTACCCGATAGAGGCCCGCTTGACAAGCCGCTCGCCGCGTCCGGAGCCGTTCCGGCGCTGTTTACCAAATGGTGAAAATGCGCGCGCCATCGCGCCGCCGGAAGCCTGCCCGCCGTTACGCGATCAGCAGGTCGGGACGCCATTCGATCCGGCGCCAGGTGCCGTCGCCTGCCGCCTCGCTGCCGAACGCACCGACATCGCGATTGATGCCGAGCCGCGGCACGTAGATCAGCCGCTCGCCCGCGAACAAGAGCGGCACGTCGCGCTGCCAGGCCGGCACGCCGCGCTCCTGGAACAGGTTCTTCAACGTGCGGCC
>NZ_QOBB01000069.1:0-30750 GCF_024704855.1 Burkholderia sp. HAN2018
TTCCAGCCGCCGCGTGCAGCCGACGGCCGCGCGTCGTGCACGGGCGGCGGGCCGCCCGGTGCAACCTGCATCGGCCCGCCCGGTTGCGGACGGCCTTGTCCCGGCGGCATGCCCCCGGGGCCGAGCCGCGGTTCCGGACGATGCGCCCAGCGATCGCGGTCGTGATACCACGGACGGTGCCGGTAATAACGATCCCAGTACGCGGCGATCGCGAATCCCGTCACCGGAACCCCGATGATCGCGCCGTATTCGAGCAACGGCACGTAGCTGCCCTGGTACGGATACTCGAGCAACTGCGCATCGATCCAGCCGCGCACGCCCGGCAGCGCGACGTCGCACCACGAGTAGTCGCTCAGGCAGCCGAAGACGTCCAGCGCCGTGTCGGGCGGAATCTGCGCTACCACCGGATAGTCGGGCGCCGGCCCCGCAAACAGTTCGGCCGGCGAGTTCGTGTAGGCGCTGCTCTGCGCGTCGGCGACGCCCGGCGCGGCCGCGAGGCCGAGCAGGACGACGTACAGACTTCGGACAATCGAATTCCTCATGATGCTCTCCCGCGCGGTGCCGCCGCGCGCCGGTCAGTGCCGATGCCCGCCCCAGCCGCCACCCCAGTGGCCGCCACCCCACGGACGATGCCAGTACCCGCCGCGTCCGCGCCAGTAGCCACCGCCCCAGCCGCCCCAGAAGCCGACCGAGATCGCCGGCGCTCCCCAGCCGTACCAGCCCGGGTAATACGCGGGGGCATAGTACGGATACGGATAGGGATACGGCGGCGGATAGGCCGGCGCGACGTAGACGGGAGCCGGATCGGCCACGGGCGGCGCGACCGCCGTCGAGCCCTGGCTCGGTGCGGCGCTACCCGGTGAAGCCGGCGTGACGGGTATCTCGCGCTGCGTCAGCGTGGCCGGCGCCGGCGCGTAATACGGCGCATAGCCGTACGGACTCGTGTAATAACAGCCGCCGAGGGCCAGCGTGGTCAACGCGAATACCGCACACCTCGCGGCAGGAATCGGGGTCATTTCTTGCTCCGGCGGAATCTGCGCTGCGCAGCCAGGCTGCGCGCCTGACTCTAGCTTACGTCCCCTGCAGATTTCCGCCCGGTATGATCGGTTACTTTTTGTTTCCAGCACCAGACGCACGCGCAGGCACGCCGCATGCTGGCAGGTCTGCCGCGCTCGCGTTGAAGTTCGCGCAAATGCCCTCAACTTGAACGATGTCAGGCTGGCCGGCGCGGACGGGGTTCGCGAGCAACCGGCGGCCCGAAACCGGCGGGCTTCGGCCCGCCCAGACAGGAGCGCGGCTCACGCCGCCATCGACATGACTACGCCACGCCCCACTCCCCGGGCGGACACGCCGCTCGATCCGATCATCCAGTTGCTGGCGCTCGCCGGCGAACAGGGTTATCTGACCCACGCCGACCTCGTCGACGCGCTGCCGCCCGAAAGCGACAGCCCCGACGCGCTCGACGTCGTGCGCGCCGCACTCGCCGACATCGGCATCGCCGTGCTCGACGAGCCGGCCGCGCCTGCGCCGTTCGCCGGTTCGTCGCCGGTCGACGTCGATCGCGATGCGCTCGACGAAGGCCGCGCGATGCTCGGCGACCTCGCACGCGGCACGAGCGCGTCGACCGACCCGCTCGCGCTCTACATGCGGCGCATGCAGGCGGTGCCGCTGCTCACGCGCGAAGGCGAAATCGTGCTTGCCCGCGAACTCGAGACGGGCCGTCACCAGATCCTGCATGCGATCGCCGGCTATCCGGCGGCGGTCGACTCGTTGCTTGCGCGTCACCGCGCGACGGCGACGACCGGCAGCGCCGGGGCTTCCGACGGCGACGGCGACGCCACCGACACGCCCGCGCCGGCCAGCTACGACGCACTGCAGACGGCCGTCGCGGCCCTGCGCGGCGCGTTGCACGCGCATGGCGTCCGTTCGGACGAATACCGTGACGCGCGTAACCGCATGGCCGCCCTGCTGGGCTCGATCGCGTGGCTCGCACCGGCGGTCGACGACGCGAGCCGCGTCGTGGGCACGCTCGCGTCCGCGCCGCACGGCACCGAAGCCGGCGAAGCCGCCAGCTTCGACGCGGTCGCGCGGCGGGCACTCGCCGCAGCGCTCGCCGACGGCCAGCAGAAAGTGCGCGACGCCACGCGCGCGATGCTCGAGGCGAACCTGCGGCTCGTGCTGTCGATCGCGCGCAAGTACATGAACCGCGGCGTCGACCTGCCCGATCTCGTGCAGGACGGCAGCCTCGGCCTGATGCGCGCGATCGAGAAATTCGAATACCGGCGCGGGTTCAAGTTCTCGACCTATGCGACCTGGTGGATCCGCCAGGCGATCGCGCGCGCGGTCGCGGATCGCGCACGCACGATCCGCGTGCCCGTGCACGTGGGCGACCAGTACCAGCGTGTGCAACGGCATGCGCTGCGTTTTCACCAGCGCACGGGGCGCCGGGCGACGCCGGCCGAACTCGCGGCCGAAACCGGCCTCGACGAGGACAAGCTGCGTGCGGTGCTCGCGCTGCCTGCCGAGCCCGTGTCGCTCGATGCGCCGCTGCCCGACGCGGACACCGGCCTCGTGGAGCTGATCGAGGACCAGGCGTCGGCCAGCCCGTTCGAGCAACTGGCGGACACGCGCATGCGCGAGTGTGTGCGGTCGCTGCTCCGGTCGGTCACGCCGGCCGAGGCCGACGTGCTGCGCCGGCGGTTCGGTCTCGGCGGCGCCGAGCCCGACACCTACGATGCGATCGCGCACGACGCCGGCATGTCGCGTGAACGCGTGCGCCAGATCGAGAAACGGGCGCTCGCCGCGTTGCGCACGGCCGCCGAGGCCGAGAACGCGCAGTCGTTTCTCGACGCGTGACCGCATCACGCGACGCACGGTCGTGCCCCTACCTGCACGACCGTGCACCTCGCACCTGTGCTACGTTTGCTATTGACGTGCGTCAAGTTTTCTTCAACGCGTGTCGCGACAATGATGAACAGCCGACCGGCGCATCGCTCGCCGTGTCCATTCCGTTTGTGCTTCCCCGGGTCCCTCGCGATGCAGACGAGCGCCAGCCAAACGTACGAGGAAAACCGGCATATCGCGGCCTGCCTGCGCGAGGCGGCGCAACGGCTGGCTGACCAGGGCGCGAATCCTTACCGGGTCGCCGCGTACCGCGCGTCGGCCGGGACGGTCGAAGCGCTCGACCTCGACATCCGCACGCTGTTCGAATCCGGCGGCGTCGATGCGCTCGGTACGTTGCCCGAGATCGGCACGGGCGTCGCCCAGGCGATTGCCGAGCTGCTGGTGACCGGGCGCTGGCGGCAGCTCGACCGGCTGTGCGGCGACGCCGTACGCACCTCCGCATTCGAAGCGGTGCCGGGTATCGGCCACGCGCTCGCGTTACGCATTCACGACCTGCTTCACATCGATACGCTCGAGGAGCTCGAACGCGCGGCCCGCAACGGCCAGCTCGAAACGATCTCGGGCGTCGGCCCGCGGCGCGCAGCCGGTATCCGCACCGCGCTCGACGACGTGCTGAGCCGCCGCCGGCGCTGGCAGGGCCACGTGCAGGACGCCGGCCCCGGCACCGAGCCCCCCGTCGAACTGCTGCTCTACATCGACCGCCTGTACCGCAACAAGGCCGCCGCCGGCGTGTTGCCGACGCTCGCGCACCGGCGCCTGAACGTGGACGGTTACGTGCCGTCGCCCGTGATGCACATGACCAAGGGCGGCTGGCATTTCACGGCGCTGTGCCTGCTTGCCGCGATGCGCACGCCGGAGGCCTCCCGCCCGACCGACTGGGTCTCGCTCTATTTCTACGACGCCGGGCAGCGCGAACACCAGCGCACCGTCTTCACCGAAACGGTCGGCTCGCTCGTCGGCAAGCGCATCGTGCGCGGGCGCGAGCAGGAGTGCCGCGTGTACTACGCGGGCTGAGTCAGTCAGTCGTCGGAGGTTTCGTCGACGTCGAACGCCACGCCGAGCACGGACGCGATCTCGCGACAGGCATGAGTGAGCGCGCGTGTGCGGCGACCGGAATATTCCACCGCGAGATCGAACCAGGTCGAATACGACACGTAATCGGCGCCGCTTTTCCGGTTCGGCACGTCGAACCACAACGTCACCGTGTAGCCGCCCTTCCAGCGTATCGGTATCACCCGCGTGAGCCGCAATCTCGTGATCGCGCCGTGACGGAAGCGGAAGCTGTCGTCGCCCACGCGGAACCCCGACCATGCGCCGTCGTTCGACACGAACACGGTCAGCGTTTGGTCAGGTGGCGCGGCCGGCCCCCCATCCTCGACGGCAAGTTCGGCCATCGACACCATCGACGCGCCCGAATCGCCGTGCCCTGTCTCGACGTCCACGAACGCTTCGATCTTCCGCTTCGCATTGTCGTAGAAGATGCGCGCGACATCGGGCCGTGCGTTGCCAGCCATCGGAACCACTTGCTTGAATCGTGCATGCTCGCCGTATCGAAGCGGTACGTCGGGCGCGTCGCCGGCATCGCCGGCGTCTTCAGCGCCGTCAGCCGGTTCGTCGTCCGGACTGTCGGCCGGTACGGCCTGCGCGGCCGTCTCGGGCTGCCCGATACCCCCGCGCCGTCGCTTCACCCAGGCAGTTCCCCACGTCAGCAGGGCAGTCTGCACCGCCAGCACGGCCGCCATCGTCGCGCACCCCGCGAGAAATCCGTAGTGCGGCCCGACCTTCGATGCCGCATATGCGGCCGGAAGCACATAAAGCACCAGCAATGGCGCAAGCAATAACGACACGCGTCAACCCCGTTGTTCCTGCTTTCGTTTTCGAATTCCGGCCGGGATCGGCACCGCCGCCACCCTGCCGCCGGACTGCTGATGCACCCGCACGTCGCGCGGGCGCGCTACCTATGCGCCGTCCGCCTTCGCGCGACGCGCCGGATTGCGATGCGCGGCAATGCGCAGCAGCTTCTGGAACGACGGGCATTCGAGATGGTTCGCCGCCGGGCACACGGCCGCGTGCCGCAGCGCATCGCGCACGGCGCCGAGACGGCGGATCGTGCGGTCGAGTTCGTCGGCCTTGCTGTCGAGCTTCGCGCGATCGATCGCAGGCAGGCCGTCCGTGTCCACCATCGCGAGGATGTCGTCGAGCGAAAAACCGGCCTCGCGGCCCAGCGCGATCAGTGCCAGCCGCTCCAGCACCGACTCGTCGTATTGCCGCCGCAGCCCGTGGCGGCCGATCGGGACGATCAGCCCCTTTTCCTCGTAGTAGCGCAGCGTCGACGCGGGCAATCCCGAGCGCCGCGCCACATCCGCAATGTCCAGCCGACTCATGCTTGACCTCAAGTGAACTTGAGGTTGCAAGATAGGCGCTCGACTCCATAAAGACAAGCCCTGACTGCCATGAAACCGCCGAATCCACGCTGTATCCCGCTGCGCCGCGCAGCCGTCGCCCTCCGCGCCGGTGGTCCGCGATGAGCCTGCCCGACGTCCTGCTCAACCTGTTGCTGATCGGCACGGGCGCGACGCTCGTGATGGATCTGTGGGCGCTGTTTCGCCGACGTGCGTTCGGCATTCCGTCGCTCGACTATGCGCTGGTCGGCCGCTGGATCGGTCACATGACGCAAGGCCGGTTCCGGCACGTGTCGATCGCCGCCGCGCCGCCCGTGCCGGGCGAACGCACGCTCGGCTGGATCGCGCATTACGCGATCGGCATCGCGTACGCGGCGCTGCCCGTCGCGATCGCGGGCACGGCATGGATCGGCACACCGACACCGCTTCCCGCGCTCGTCGCCGGCCTCGCCAGCGTGGTCGCACCATTCTTCGTGATGCAGCCCGCGTTCGGCCTCGGCATCGCGGCGTCGCGCACGCCGCACCCGGGCGTCGCGCGCCGGCGCAGTGTCATCGCGCATCTGTCGTATGGTGTGGGGCTTTATCTGGCGGCGTTCACGCTGGCAGCGCTGCCCCGTTGAGCACACCGTCTTGCCGACGCCGTGACGGGTAGCGCCGGCTCACGGAGCCGACGTCGACGCCCGCACAAGCGCTTCGCCGAAGTGTGACGGGCGCTTTGTCCTGCGCGAGCCGAACGATGGCCGCGCCGACACAACGGCAACGGCGATGGCAATGCCCATGCCGGCATACTGGCCAACGTGGCACGCCTGCGCACGGCCCCCCGGTATTCCCGTAGCGGTCAACCCGTTCATCCGGCCGGCCCGGATGACGCTGCCCATCACTCCCCGCCGCAGTCGATCAGGTTGTGGCGCACGCGCCCGAGCAGCCGCACCAGCGTATCGCGCTCGTCGGGCGTGAAGCCGCGCAAACCGTCGTCGACGACGGTGTCACCCACTTCGAGCATCTGCGGAAAGATCTCGCGCGACTTGTCGGTCAGCCGGATCACGAATGCACGGCGATCGTCGTCGTTCGCGACGCGCTCGATCCAGCCATAACTTTCCATCCGGTCGAGCAACCGGGTAAGCGAGATCGGCGCGATCTCGAGCCATTCGGCGAGCCGTGCCTGATTCATCTCGCCCTTCCACGTCAGGTATGCGATCACGCGGCTTTGCGCGCGCGTCAGCCCGATGCGCTTCGCGCGCCGGTCGAACAGGCGCCCGTTCAGGCGGGCCACGTCAGAAATCAGGTAGCCGATCCGGTTCTCGTAGGTCTTGTCCATGCGGGGATTATAGGGTCAAGCCGACGGCCACCCATCGCTCGCGGCCAGGCGATAAGCGGATCTATAATAAGCGTGCTTATAATTCCAGCGATACCGGATCGCCGCCCACGGCGACCGCCTCACGGAGACACCCGCTTGAACCCCGCCGCCGACGCCCCCGCCTCACCCGCCCTGAACCGGCCGATGCTGACCCTGTCGATCATGCTCGCCACGCTGATCCAGACCCTCGACAGCACGATCGCGAACGTCGCGCTGCCGCACATGCAAGGCACGCTGTCCGCGTCGCAGGACGAGATCACGTGGGTGCTGACCTCCTACATCGTCGCGGCGGCGATCGCGACACCGCTCACCGGCTGGCTGTCCGACCGGCTCAGCGTGAAACGGCTGCTGATCGTGTCGATCGCGGGCTTCACGGTCGCATCCGCGCTGTGCGGGCTGTCCGAGACACTAGTGCAGATCGTCGGCGCCCGCCTGCTGCAGGGCGTGTTCGGCGCCGCGCTGGTGCCGCTGTCGCAGTCGATCCTGCTCGACATCAACCCGCGCGAGAAGCAGGGCCAGGCGATGGCGATCTGGGGGATGGGCGTGATGGTCGGCCCGATCCTCGGCCCGACGCTCGGCGGCTGGCTCACCGACAGCTACAACTGGCGCTGGGTGTTCTTCATCAACGTGCCGATCGGCGCATTCGCGCTGGCCGGCGTGATGACCTTCCTGCCCGCCCGCGCGCCGCGCCCGCACGTGAAATTCGACGCGTTCGGCTTCGCGACGCTGGCGCTCGCGATCGGCGCGTTCCAGGCGATGCTCGACCGCGGCGAACAGCTCGACTGGTTCGGCTCGTACGAGATCCGCATCGAGGCGATCGTCGCGGCGCTCAGCTTCGCGTTCTTCCTCGTGCATACCGCGACCGTCGGCAAGGCGTCGTTCTTCAAGTCGGAACTGCTGCGCGACCCGAACTTCGCGACGGGCACGCTGTTCATCTTCGTGGTCGGCGCGGTGCTGTACGCGACGCGCGCGCTGCTGCCGCCGATGCTGCAGAACCTGATGGGCTACCCGGTCGCGACGACGGGCCTCGTCACCGCGCCGAGCGGCGCCGGCACGATGATCGCGATGCTGTTCGTCGGCAGGCTGCTGAAATACGTGGATGCGCGGATGCTGCTGCTCGCGGGACTGTCGATTTCCGCGCTCGCGCTATGGCAGATGATGCAGTACACGGTCGTGCTGTCCGAAGCGGACATCGTGTGGCCGGGCGTGGTGCAGGGCTTCGGGCTGGGGCTCGTGTTCGTGCCGCTCAGCGCGCTGTCGTTCTCGACGTTGCCGCCCAACCTGCGTGCGGACGGCACGGCCACCTACAGCCTGATGCGCAACATCGGCAGCAGTATCGGCATCTCGATCGTGCAGACGCTGATGACGCGCAACACGCAGGTGTCGCACGCCGATCTCGCCGCGCAGATCACGCCGTTCAACCCGGCCGTGCAGGCGATGGCCGGCAGCCATCTCGACTTCGCGCTGCTCGACCGCACGATCAACCAGCAGGCATCGATGATCGCCTACCTGAACGATTTCAAGCTGATGTTCGTCGCGACGCTGCTGATGATTCCGCTGTTGCTGCTGATCCGCCCGCCGCAGAAAACGGCGAGCGTGGAGATCGCGCATGCGGCGATGGATTGACGATGCGACGGGCGCGCGCCCGTCGCAGGCCGAACCGTCAGGCCTTCATCGTCCCCGTACGCACGTACCGCTCGTGCCACGACAGCGCCTCGGCGAGCAGGTGCGGCGTGTGCTTGCCGAAGCTTTCGCGCGACGCACGCTCGAAGTAATCCTCGAGCATCGGCCGGTAGTCGGGATGCGCGCAGGTCGCGATGACCTTGCGTGCACGCTGCTTCGGCGACAGGCCGCGCAGGTCGGCAAGGCCCTGCTCGGTGACGACCACCGCGACGTCGTGCTCGGTATGGTCGACGTGGCTCGCCATCGGCACGATCCGCGAAATCGCGCCGCCCTTCGCGGTACTCGCCGACATGAAGCACGACAGGTAGCCGTTGCGCGCGAAGTCGCCCGAGCCGCCGATGCCGTTCTGGATCTTCGTGCCCATCACGTGCGTCGAGTTCACGTTGCCGTAGATGTCGGCCTCGATCATCCCGTTCATCGCGATGCAGCCGAGACGGCGCACGAGTTCCGGATGGTTGCTGATCTCCTGCGGGCGCAGCACGATCTTCTCGCGGAACGTCGCGATTTCGTCGGCGAAGCGCTGCACGGCCGCCGGGCTCAGCGACAGCGCGGTGGCCGACGCGAAGCTCAGCGTGCCGTCCTGGAGCAGGTCGAGCATGCCGTCCTGGATCACTTCGGTGTACGCGGTCAGGTTCGAGAAACCGGCCGAGCTGAGCTCCGCGAGCACCGCGTTCGTGATGTTGCCGACGCCCGACTGCAGCGGCAGCAGGTTTTCCGGCAGGCGGCCGCGCTTCACTTCGTGGCGCAGGAAATCGATCAGCTGGTGCGCGATCTGCTTCGACGTCGCGTCCGGCGCGGAGAACGCGTTGCTGCGATCCGGTGCATCCGTCTCGACGATCGCGACGATCTTGTCGGCCGGGCAGCGCAGGTACGGCTCGCCGATCCGGTCGTCGCTTTTCGTCAGCGGAATCGGCTTGCGGTGCGGCGGCAGCGCGGTGCCGTAATAGACGTCGTGCATCCCGTCGAGGCCGAGCGGCTGGCGCGAGTTGACTTCGAGGATCACGTGCTTCGCGCGTTCGAGCCACGTCTTGTTGTTGCCGATCGAGGCGGACGGAATCAGCAGCCCGTCCTCGCGGATGCCCGCGACTTCGACGATCGCGACATCGAGATCGCCGTACAGCCCGAACCATGCGTATTGCGCGACGTGGCTCAGGTGGACGTCCTGGTAGTCGACTTCGCCGCCGTTGATCTTGTCGCGCAGCGTCGGGTCGGACTGGTACGGCAGGCGCATCGAGATGCCGTTGGTGCGGGCGAGCGCGCCGTCGAGTTCCGGTGCGGTCGACGCGCCCGTCAGCACGTTGATCCGGAAGTCCTCGCCGCGCGCGTGCGCCGCGTCGATGTGGGCGGCGAGCGCGGCCGGCACGGCCTTCGGATAGCCCGACCCCGTGAAGCCGCTCATGGCGACGGTCATGCCGGGACGGATCAGCGCGGCGGCTTCGTCGGCGGTACGGACGAGCGAACGCAGGGCGGGAGCGAGGATGCGTGATGAAGACATGGCTGGATTCTGATGCTTTGGTCTGTCGTTGACGTCGCTGGGGGTGTCTCCTGAGCGACATGAAGCCCTTGTGGCCGCGACGGGCGGCCGGCACCACAGGCATGGTCGGAGTATCTCAGAGGCGGTCGCCGCGAAATGTCCGCCGTATGAAAAAGATCGTTGCCGGATTTGCCGCGTATCGAACGGCCGTTCTGTGACAGGCGCCCCGTTCAATTCGAATGCACATGAAAGGTGCGCGAAAGCATCCAACACAACGACCGGTCGACGATCACCAATCCGCACACATCAATCGACGGATTTTCATTGCGATTCATCGCCTGTCGATCGGCAATGGTCGATGCCGCATCCGGCGCGGCCAATTGTCACCCGATGCGGGTTGTCCCGGCCTGACGCACGTCAAGCTCGCACGCGCCGCGCGTCGCGCGCCGGGAAGCGCGAAAAACACCGCCGCACCGGCCTGTGAGGCCCGTCCGCCCTTGACAGGCGCGCGACGCGAACCACACTGGAATACGGATCCCGCCGCCCCGTTCGGCCGCCCTTTCGCGCACGCGCTTTTCGGTCGGCCGATCGTCGCAAGACGCGGTAACACTCGCTCATGTCAGGACATTGATCGAATAAAAAGCAACAAATTACAATTCCGTATATATTTCGCCGATGGACCAAAGAAAAACCGCCACACGTTCCGAACCGCCCCTGCCACGCACCTGGGATGCGCGGCTCGCGCGCTCGCTTGTCCGACCGCTCGTCGACACGCCAGTCACCCCGAATCACCTCACCACCGTTCGTCTGCTGATCGGCCTCGCCGGCGCCTGGTGCCTCGCGCACGGCGGCTTCGGCTGGAGCAATGCCGGCGCGTTCCTGATCGTGCTGTCGAACTTCGTCGACCACACCGACGGCGAGCTCGCCCGCATCAGCGGGAAATCCAGCAAGATCGGTCATTTTTACGACCTCGCGGCGGACGCGCTCGTCACGATCGCGCTGTTCGTCAGCATGGGCCTCGGCATCGTCGCCCAGGGCGGCCAGATGGCCGCGTCGCCGGTGCTGCTCGGCGCGGTGGCCGGCGCCGCCGTCGCGCTGATCTTCTTCCTGCGCATGCGGATCGAATCGATCGCCGGCAAGGCCGGCACCAAGCAGGCGTTCGCCGGCGGCTTCGAAACCGAAGACGTGCTGTACCTGCTGCCGCTCGTGACGCTCTTCGACGGCGTCGAACCGTTCCTGCTCGCGGCGTCGATCGGCGCCCCGCTCTTCGCCGCATGGGTCGTGATCGACTGGTGGCGCATCGTCCGGCGCGGCAACGTCGCGCAGAATCCAACTGAAATCCAGGCTTCCAAATGACTCCTAGCACGCGCGACGACTCCGTGCTGAGCCCGGCACGCCCCGCGCCTGCGCGCGTGGCGGCCGCCGATCCCGATCGCACCGTGGCCGACTGCGTCGGTTCGCTCGACCTCGACCGCCTGCGCGGCGACTACACGCGCCAGGGCTCGTTCCTGTACCTCGACGCCTTCCTGCCGGCCGACGCGCACGCGAAGCTCGCGGCGGCCGCCCGCGCGATGCAGGCCGGCCTGAACCGCAATTACCTGCCCGGCCACAAGCAGGGCGGCAGCGTCAGCCGCCATACGATCGACGAGCAGGCGCCGTACATCGCCGAGCTGTATCGCTCGAAGGCACTCATCTCCTTCCTCGAGAAGGTCACGGGCGACAAGCTGATGCTGTCGCCGGACGACGACCCGCACGCGTATGCGCTGTATTACTACACGAAGCCCGGCGACCACATCGGCTGGCATTACGACACGTCGTACTACGACGGCCGCCGCTATACGCTGCTGATCGGCGTGATCGACGAATCGTCGTGCCGGCTCGACTACGAGCTGCACACGCGCAATCCGGACGTCGCCGACGAACCGGGCTCCGTCCAGATCGCCGACGGCGGCATCGTGCTGTTCGACGGCGACAAGCTGCGCCACCGCATCACGCCGCTGGGCCAGAACGAGATGCGCGTGTCGCTCACCTTCGAATACGTGACGAACCCCGGCATGCGCCCGTGGAAGCGCTTCATCTCGAACATGAAGGACGCGATCGCGTATTTCGGCTTCCGCCAGGTGTTCAAGCAACTGGCGACGCGACGCCCGACCGGGTCATGACACGCGCCGGCCTGATCCTGCTGTCCCTCGGGACCGCACTCTTCGTCGCACTCCTCGCCTGGCAGGGCGTCGGCGCGGTCGCGTCCACGTTCCTCGCGGCCGGCTGGGGGCTCGCGCTCGTCGCGGCGTTCCACGTCGTGCCGCTCGTGATCGACGCGATGGCGATCTCCGTGATGTTCCGCCACGGCCAGCCCGGCGCCGAACTCCGCAACGCGCTGCGCGCGCGCTGGGTCGGCGAATCGGTGAACAGCCTGCTGCCCGCCGGGCAGATCGGCGGCCCCGTGCTGATGGTGCGCCACCTCGCGCAGCGCGGCACGCGAATGGCCGACGCGGCGGCCGCCGTCACCGTCAGCACGACGATGCAGGCGCTCTCGCAAATGGCGTTCGCGCTGATCGGCATCGCCGCGTTCAGCCTGTACGCCACGCACGAATCGGTCGCGCACCTGCGCACGCCCGCGCTGATCGCCACCGGCGTGCTCGGCGCCCTCGCCGCGCTGTTCTACGTCGCGCAGCGGCGCGGGCTGTTCGGCCGCGGCCTGCGCCTCGCGTCGAAGCTGCTCGGCCCGCGCGACTGGTCGTCGCTGGCGACCCGCGCCGACGCGATCGACGACGCGGTCGGCGCGCTGTACCGCGATCGTGCGAAGGTCGCGAAGACGTTCGCATTGAGTCTCGTCGGCTGGATCGTCGGCACCGCGGAAGTGTGGCTCGCGCTGCACTTCCTCGGGCACCCGGTGAGCTGGCTCGACGCGCTGCTGCTCGAGAGCGTCGGCCAGGCCATTCGTGGCGCGGCCTTCGCGATCCCGGGCTCGCTCGGCGCGCAGGAAGGCGGCTACCTGCTGCTCGCGCCGCTGGTCGGACTGCCGCCCGACGCGGCGCTCGCGCTGTCGCTCGCGAAGCGCGCGCGCGAACTCGCGCTCGGCCTGCCCGGCCTGCTCTATCTGCATTTCAGTGAAAGAAACTGGCAGCGGCGCCGTGCGCCGCAGCCGCTCGCCGACTGATCGTTCAGATCCGCCGGCTTTTTGGTTGGAGAACCCATGCGAGCCATCATTCTTGCGGCAGGCCTCGGCTTGCGCCTGCAACAACCGCCCGAGGCACAGTTCCCGAAGTGCCTGCTGCGCTTCGACGACGTGTCGCTGCTCGAGCGCCATCTGCGCGTGCTCGATGCCGCGGGCGTCGACGAAATCGTGCTCGGGCTCGGCTTCCAGGCCGGGAAGGTCGAGCAGGAATTGAAGCGCCTCGGCCGCCAGGCCGAGATCGTGATCAACGAACGCTACGACCTCGGCAGCGTGCTGACCGTGCATACCGTCGCCGACGCGATGACGCGCGGCGGCGACGTGCTGCTGATGGACGCCGACGTGCTGTATGACGAGAACATCCTGCACGCGCTGGTGGCCGATGCCGACAAGGCGGTCGATCGCCTGTTGATCGACCGCGACTTCGAGGCCGGCGACGAACCCGTCAAGCTGTGCCTGAAGAACGGCGTGCCGGTCGAGCTGCGCAAGCAGCTCGCGGTCGACCTCGAATACGACACGATCGGCGAATCGGTCGGCTTCTTCCGCTTCACCGAAGGCACCGCGCGCCGCCTCGCGACGATCGTCGCGGGCTACGTCGACAGCGGCCGCGCGAACATGCCCCACGAGGAAGCCGTGCGCGACCTGCTGCTCGAAGGCGGTCATTCGTTCGACGTCGCCGACGTCACCGGCTCGCCGTGGATCGAGATCGACTTCCCGAACGACGTCGCCCGCGCCACCCAAGAAATCCTCCCCCTGATTCAACGCACCACCGCAGGAGTCGCACGATGAACGCACGCGAACCCAACTTCACCGAATCGCGCAGCGCACGCCTGCGCCGCATGCTCGTCAGCAGCGACCTCGAATTCCTGATGGAAGCGCACAACGGCCTGTCCGCACGGATCGTCCGCGAGGCCGGCTTCAAGGGCATCTGGGCATCGGGCCTCGCAATCTCCGCGCAGTTCGGCGTGCGCGACAACAACGAAGCGAGCTGGACGCAGGTCGTCGACGTGCTCGAATTCATGGCCGACGCGAGCGACCTGCCGATCCTGCTCGACGGCGACACCGGCTACGGCAACTTCAACAACGTGCGCCGCCTCGTGAAGAAGCTCGAGCAGCGCGGCATCGCCGGCGTCTGTATCGAGGACAAGCAGTTCCCGAAGACCAACAGCTTCATCGGCGGCGAGCGCCAGCCGCTCGCGGAAATCGACGAATTCTGCGGCAAGATCAAGGCCGGCAAGGATTCGCAGACCGATCCCGACTTCTCGATCGTCGCGCGTGTCGAAGCGCTGATCGCAGGCTGGGGGATGGACGAGGCACTGCGTCGCGCGAACGCGTACGCGGAAGCCGGCGCCGACGCGATCCTGATCCACAGCAAGCTGTCGCGCCCAGACGAGATCCTGCAGTTCGCGCGCGAATGGAGCGGCAAGGCGCCGCTCGTGATCGTGCCGACCAAGTACTACAGCACGCCGACCGACGTGTTCCGCCAGGCCGGCATCAGCACCGTGATCTGGGCGAACCACCTGATCCGCGCGTCGGCATCCGCGATGCAGGCGACCGCGCGCGAGATCCACGAGAGCGAAACGCTGATCAACGTCGAGGACCGCGTGGCATCGGTCAACGAGATCTTCCGCCTGCAGGACGCCGACGAGTACTCGGCGGCCGAGCGCATCTACCTGTCGTCGTCGTCGCGCGCGTCGAACGCGGCGATCGTGCTCGCCGCGAGCCGCGGCAAGGGCCTCGAAGCCGTGACCGAAGACAAGCCGAAGGTCATGCTGCCGGTCGCCGGCAAGCCGCTGCTGCGCTGGCTCGTCGACGGCTTCAAGACGCACGGCGTGAACGACATCACCGTGGTCGGCGGCTACCGCGCCGACGCGATCGACACGTCGGGCATCAAGCTCGTGGTCAACGAGCGCCATGCGCAAACGGGCGAACTCGCATCGCTCGCATGCGCGGCCGAACGCCTGACCGGCGACACCGTGATCTCGTACGGCGACCTGCTGTTCCGCAGCTACATCGTGCGCGACCTCGCGGAGAGCGAGGCCGAGTTCAGCGTGGTGGTCGATTCGTCGCTGACGGAAACCAACCAGAGCGTGCGCGATTTCGCGCTGTGCTCGGCGGCGGACGATCGCGGCCTGTTCGGCCAGAAAACCTACCTGCAACGTGTATCGAGCGACGTCGCCACGGGCACGCCGCACGGCCGCTGGATCGGCCTGCTGAACGTGCGCGGTGCCGGTGTCGAGCGCCTGAAGGCGATGCTCGCGACGCTGCAGGCGCGCGACGATTTCGACACGCTCGACATCCCGTCGCTGCTCAACGAACTGATCGCCGCCGGCGAGAAGATCGAGGTGCAGTACGTGCACGGCCACTGGCGCGGTGTGAACGATCTCGAAGACTTCCGCCGCGCGGGCGACTTCGCGCACGGCCAGACGCCGCTGTCCGAACCGGGCACCGGCAACGGGGGCGCGCAATGATCGAAGCGGCACAGTTCGTCGAGGCCGCGCGCGAGCGCGGTTTCGACTGGTACGCGGGTGTGCCCTGCTCGTACCTGACGCCGTTCATCAATTACGTGCTGCAGGACCCGACGCTGAATTACGTGTCGGCCGCGAACGAAGGCGACGCGGTCGCGCTGATCGCGGGCGCGACGCTCGGCGGCAAGCGCGGCATCGCGATGATGCAGAACTCGGGGCTCGGCAACGCGGTGAGCCCGCTCACGTCGCTGACCTGGACGTTCCGCCTGCCGCAGTTGCTGATCGTCACGTGGCGCGGCCAGCCGGGTGTATCCGACGAGCCGCAGCACGCGCTGATGGGCCCGATCACGCCCGCGATGCTCGACACGATGGAGATCCCGTGGGAGACGTTCCCGACCGACCCCGAACAGGTCGGCCCGGCACTCGACCGCGCGATCGCGCACATGGACGCGACGGGCCGCCCGTACGCGCTCGTGATGCAGAAAGGCAGCGTCGCGCCGTATGAGCTGAAGGCGAACCCGGCCGCCAGGCCGCGCACGCATGTCGTCGCGCAATCGTCGTCGCGCGCCGCGTCGGCCGAAGCCTGGCCGAGCCGCCAGGACGCGCTGCAGCGCGTGATCGCGCACACGCCGGTCGATTCGACCGTCGTGCTCGCATCGACCGGCTTCTGCGGCCGCGAACTCTACGCGATCGACGATCGCCCGAACCAGTTGTACATGGTCGGTTCGATGGGCTGCGTGACGCCGCTCGCGCTCGGCCTCGCGCTCGCGCGACCCGACCTGAAGGTCGTTGCGGTCGACGGCGACGGCGCCGCGCTGATGCGCATGGGCGCGTTCGCGACGCTCGGCGCCTACGGCCCGGCGAACCTCACGCACGTACTGCTCGACAACGGCGCGCACGAATCGACGGGCGGCCAGGCAACGGTGTCGCAGCACGTGTCGTTCGCGGGTGTCGCGGCGGCGTGCGGCTACGCGTCGGCGGTCGAAGGCGACACGCTCGACGTGCTCGATACGGCGCTGGCCGGGTCAAGCGACGGTGCGCAGTTCGTGCGCCTGGCGATCCGCACCGGCGTGCCCGACGGCCTGCCCCGCCCGACCGTCACGCCGGTCGAGGTCAAGACCCGTCTGATGCGGCACATCGGCGCCGCGCAGACCGAAGCCCACGTTGAAGGAGCCCATTGATGCTGCTGCTGAACCCCGGCCCGGTCACGCTCACCGAACGCGTGCGCCGCAGCCTGCTGCAACCTGACCTGTGCCATCGCGAAAGCGAATTCTTCGACCTGCAGGACGAAGCACGTGCGCGCCTCGTTGCCGCGTACGAGCTCGATCCGGCCGAATGGACCGCCGCGCTGATGACGGGTTCGGGCACGGCCGCCGTGGAAAGCATGATCGCGGCCCTCGTGCCGCAGGACGGCAAGCTGCTGGTGATCGAGAACGGCGTGTACGGCGAGCGGATCACGCAGATCGCGACGCAGTACGGGATCGCGCATGAGGTGCTGAAGCATGAGTGGATGCAGGCGCCCGATCTCGCGCAGATCGCCGCACGGCTCGATGCGGGCGGGTACTCGCATGTCGCCGTGATTCATCACGAGACGACGACGGGCCGGCTGAACGATCTCGGCGCGATTGCCGGGGTGTGCCGTGCGCGTGGTGTGAAGATGCTCGTCGATGGCGTCAGCAGCTTCGGCGCGGAAGCGATCGACTTCGCCGGCGGTGACATCGACGCGGTTGCCGCGACCGCGAACAAGTGCCTGCACGGCGTGCCGGGCGCGGCGTTCGTGATCGTGCGGCGCAGCGCGCTCGCGAAGGCTGCAAGCCGCACTTACTACCTCGATCTCGGTCGCCTGGCAAAGCTGCAGGATCAGCGCAATACGCCGTTCACGCCTTCCGTGCATGCGTATTACGCGCTCGTCGAGGCGCTGCGCGAGTTTGATGAGGCTGGCGGCTGGCGTGCGCGTCATGCGCATTACAAGGCGCTCGCCGATCAAGCGCAGGCCGGGCTGGCGGCGCGCGGGATGCCGCTCGTGCTGCCGGAAGGCGAATCGTCGGTCGTGCTGCGCGCGTACCGGCTGCCGCAGGGTGTGACGTACGAGACGTTGCATGACGGCTTGAAGGCGCGTGGTTTCGTGATCTACGCGGGGCAAGGCGGGCTGTCGAAGGAACTGTTCCGGATTTCGACGATGGGAGCGATTCAGGCGGCTGATGTCGATCGGTTGCTGGAAGGGTTCACGGCGCTGACGCGGTAAGTGTCGCTCGTACCTTCGTCCATGAAAGGCCCTTCTCGGAAGGGCCTTTTTTATTCTTTGCGGATTTTTCGGAAACTCTGGGTGGCTGAGTCCGCCACCACTCTCAGTCACTCGACATGATCGAGTCGTTCGTTGACAATCGGCTTTTACAAAATTGGCCGCGCTTGTTTAAAGCAAGCCAACGATATGTGCTTCAGTCGGCGCTGTCGACCATGATCGACGCCAGAATTACTCCGATCGCCACATGAATGAAAAAACAGCAGTGGGAGCAAGAATGCATATCCACGCATCGGCATCCGGCCGTCGTTGCGCAGCGCTCGGGGTCGCCATGGCGCTGACATTTTCGTGGTTCACCTCTGCACAGGCACAGAGTTGCGCACCTGACAGCGTGGCGCCCGAGTGCTTGCTGCAGCGTAGTCAAGACGAATTTCAGCAAGCGGATGACGAGTTGAACCGCACTTACCAAAAGGTTTTGAAGTCGATGTCTCGGCCGCGTGACGAGTACGTCAACTATCCGGCACTCAAGACGAAATTCGTCGAGGCTCAGCGTCAATGGGTCCGCTTTCTCGATAAAGAGTGTACCGCTTGGTATCTGATAAACGAGGCAGGCGCGGATCGTAATCTTGATCTACTGACTTGCGAAATCGACAGAACACGTGATCGTACGCGTGAATTGAACGCGTGGCTCAAGCAATTGAGCCATGATTAGCGAAGCGCCAGATGAAGACGGCATCACCAGGTCGGCGGATATTAGAGAGAGAGTTTCGCTTAACGAACAAAAAAGCGCCGTCCGCGACGCCCCGAAAGCGATGCATCTGCCGTCACCATCTCGTTGATTGGACAGGATCGTTTATTCGATGAGTTTTTTGCAAAATCGAGAACTTGTGGATGCCCTGACCTCGCTGCCGGAGCGGCAGCTGGTCGAAGTGATCGCGTTGGCGTTGGAGGCACGCGAAGCCCAAGTAGGACGTCCGGAATGGCAGTCGGCCAAACTCGTGCTCGCGGAGGTTCACCGATTCAATGAGGCGTCCGCGACGCCCTCGCCCTGGGCGCTTCTTGTGCTCGCGCGGCCTCAATATCCCGGGGAATTTGTCGACGAGGGGCACGGGCCGAGCCAGGAGGGAACTTGCTGCGGACTCACGCTCGTCAGCTACGCCAAACGTATCGTTTGTCCCGTTTGCGGCAAACCAGCGACTGCAACCTAAGTGAGCCGCCAGGTGTCGACTTCGGTCGTTCAGGTCGCGATTCGTATGCCAGCACCCGGGCAGCTACCCGGCCGGGCATATCGGGCAGTTTTCCGCCGGGAGCAGTCGTTTGACCAAATCGTTGGAAGGTCATTCGAGAGTCTGTTTTCACACCGGTCGCAGACGCTACAGAGGACGCGTTGTGGCGCCTATGCCGCGGATATATCTTTTGGCAAGGCTACGAAGGGTTAGATTCAGGTATGGCGGTCTTGAAAACTCGCAGTCTGCAATTCGAGCACTTGAGCCAGGATGGATGCTCAACCTGGCTCGTGTTGGCTACGTTCCATGAAATCCCGCCATGTGTTTGCGGGACCTGTTGCTTGAGCTGAGCGACTGCCTCAAAGGCGCACGCGCGGTAAAAATCCGACCTCGAAGCGGAGGATTGTCCGCCGACGTTCTGTCAAAATACCCGCTTGATCCTCCTGACCGACCGCGGAATGGAACTCAGACAACTACGCTATTTCCTCAGCGTCGTGGAACATGGAAGCATGGGCAAGGCAGCGCTGGAACTCGGCGTGGTGACCTCGGCATTGAGTCAGCAGATCAGCCGTCTCGAAGGCGAACTGTCCACGCGTCTGCTGCAACGCACCTCGTCGGGCGTCGTCCCGACCGACGCAGGTTTGGCGTTCTGGCGTCAGGCGCAACTCGCGCTGCGTCATATCGACGACGCCGCGCTTGCTGCACGCTCGGCCCGCCTGTCGGGCCATGTCAGCGTCGGCATGGCGCCGAGCACGGCGAGCGTGATGGGGGTCGCATTCATGCAGGCCATGCGCGCGCGCTATCCCGACGTACGGCTGCACATGGTCGAAAGTCTCTCCGGCTATCTGGCGTCCATGTTGAGCGCGCGTCAGATCGATCTCGCCGTGCTGTTCCGCGAGGAGTCCGCGCAACGCTGGAGCGTGATGCCGCTGCTGGACGAGCGGCTGTTCCTGATCGGCGCGGGCGATCTCGATGGCATGCCGACGAGCGCATCCGTCCGGCTGAAAAATCTCGGCAGGCTTCCGCTGATTCTCCCCAGCGGCACACACGGGCTGCGTTCGCTGCTGTTGTCCGCATTCAGGCGCGCCGAGTACG
This sequence comes from Burkholderia sp. HAN2018, assembly GCF_024704855.1. Classification (NCBI taxonomy): domain Bacteria; kingdom Pseudomonadati; phylum Pseudomonadota; class Betaproteobacteria; order Burkholderiales; family Burkholderiaceae; genus Burkholderia; species Burkholderia sp. HAN2018. Next base: position 20,027 of record NZ_QOBB01000069.1, read on the forward strand.
AGCCGAACATCGTCGCCGAAGTCGACGGCCTCGCGCTCCTGATGGACTTCGTCCGCGCCGGCATCGGCGCGACGATACAGCCGGGCGCGGCGCTCGCAAGGCCCGAGAACGTGATACTGACGAGCGTGCCCGTCGCCGAGAAATACGCCACGCGGCCCAACATGCTCGCCAGCATCTCCGATGACGAACTGTCTCCCGCCGGTCTCGCCGCGCGCGTGGTGCTGGCCGATGTCGCTCGTCAACTGGTGCGGGAAGGCCGCTGGCCCGGCGCACGGCTGCGGGAACCTCAGCCTTCACAAAAAGTGAACACCCGTTGACGGCTGGCTGGTAGCGGCGCGGACACGAGGCCTTTACGATTTGCCCAAAAGGAGGCAAGTCTGATGGTCGATGTGCTCGTAATCGGAGGAGGCAATGCCGCGCTGTGTGCCGCATTGATGGCGCGCGAAGCGGGCGCCTCGGTCCTGCTTCTCGAATCCGCGCCGCGCGAATGGCGCGGCGGCAACTCGCAACACACGCGCAATCTGCGCTGCATGCACGATGAGCCCCAGGACGTTCTCGTCGAGGCCTATCCAGAAGAGGAATTCTGGCAGGACCTGTTGAAAGTCACCGGCGGCATCACGAACGAGCATCTCGCGCGGCTGACGATCCGCGCGTCGTCGTCGTGCCGGCCGTGGATGCGGAAACACGGCGTGCGCTTCCAGCCGCCGCTGTCCGGTGCGCTGCACGTGGCACGCACCAATGCATTCTTCATGGGCGGCGGCAAGGCGCTCGTCAACGCGTATTACCGCAGCGCCGAAGCACTCGGCGTCGATATCCGCTATGAAACGCCCGTCGATTCGCTTGAACTCGACGGCAGCCGCTTCATCGCAGCGCGCAGCGGCCGCCAGCGCTTCGAGGCGCGCGCCTGCGTGCTGGCGGCAGGCGGCTTTGAATCAAATCGCGAATGGCTGCGCGAAGCGTGGGGGCAAAACGAGCGCGGCGAATGGCCCGCCGACAACTTCCTGATTCGCGGCACGCGCTTCAACCAGGGCGTGCTCATCAAGCATATGGCCGACGTCGGTGCCGACATGATCGGCGACCCGTCGCAGTCGCATTGCGTCGCCATCGATGCACGCGCCCCACTGTATGACGGCGGCATCTGCACGCGCATCGACTGCGTGTCGCTGGGCGTCGTGGTGAATCGTGACGCCGAGCGCTTCTACGACGAAGGCGAGGATTTCTGGCCGAAGCGCTATGCAATCTGGGGACGGCTCGTTGCGCATCAGCCGGGGCAGATCGGCTATTCGATCATCGACTCGAAAGCAATCGGCCGCTTCATGCCGCCGGTGTTTCCGGGCGAAAAGGCCGACACGCTGCCGGAACTCGCGCGCAAGCTCGGGCTGCCGGAAGCACGCTTCATGGAAACGCTCACGCGCTACAACAATTCGTGCCGCGACGGCACCTTCGATCACACCGCACTCGACGACTGCCACACCGAAGGGCTCGAGCCGCCCAAGACGCATTGGGCGCGTCGCATCGAGACGCCGCCGTTCTACGGTTATGCGTTGCGGCCAGGCATCACGTTCACGTATCTCGGACTGAAGACCAACGACCGCGCGCAGGTTCACTTCGGCGGCACCGCCAGTGAGAACCTGTTCGTGGCCGGCGAAATGATGGCCGGCAACGTTCTCGGCAAGGGCTATACAGCGGGCGTCGGCATGTCGATCGGCACGGCCTTCGGGCGCATTGCCGGGACGCAGGCCGCGCGCGCCGCACTCAAAACAACGGAGGCAACCCGTGCAGCAGTCTGACCCGCTCGCGCCCGAACACACGCGCACGGCCTTTTCGGTCGATACGAAAAAAACGCCACGCGACAGCATGGCGCGCGTGATTCCCATTGTGCCGATGAGCGCCAGCGAAACCGAAGTCGCTCGGCAGATGCAGATCTGCAACGCCTGCCGCTACTGCGAGGGCTTCTGCGCCGTGTTCCCTGCCATGACGCGCCGTCTGGAATTCGGCAAATCGGACGTCAACTATCTGGCGAATCTCTGCCACAACTGCGGAGCGTGCTATCACGCGTGCCAATACGCGCCGCCGCACGAGTTCGGCGTGAACGTGCCGAAAGCGATGGCAGAAGTCCGGCTCGAAACCTACACCGAGTACGCGTTTCCCGCGTCGTTCGGCGCGCTGTACAAGCGCAACGGCTTGACTGTGTCGGTCGCGCTGGCGGCCGGACTCGCGCTGTTTCTGCTGCTCGGTACGGCATTGCACGGCGGATTGTCCGGCGATGTCGCGCCCGCGAACTTCTACGCGATCTTCCCGCACAACCTGCTCGCGGCGATGTTCGGCATCGTTTTCCTGTTCGCCATTCTCGCGCTCGGTATGGGCGTCACGCGCTTCTGGCGCGACGTGTCGGCAGGAACGGCGAGCGCGAGCGCGCCGGCCGTCGCGGAAGCGGCCAGGAATGCGCTGACGCTCAAGTACCTGGACGGCGGCCACGGCGACGGCTGCAACGAAGAGAACGATACGTTCACGCTGGCGCGGCGCCGTTTCCATCACCTGACGTTCTACGGCTTCATTCTGTGCTTTGCGGCGACCGCCGTCGCGACGCTCTATCACTACGCCTTCGGTCTGGAAGCGCCGTATTCGTTTCTGAGCGTGCCGGTGCTGCTGGGAACCGCAGGCGGCATCGGACTGATTGCGGGGCCGGCGGGACTGCTGTGGCTGAACCTGAAACGCGTTCCGGAGCGCGGCGATGCCCGTCAGCGTCCGATGGACCGCGGCTTCATCGCGCTCCTGCTTCTGACGAGCACATCCGGTCTCGCGCTGCTCGCACTCCGCACGACCTCGGCGATGCCGTCGCTGCTCGCCATTCATCTCGGCATCGTGATGGCGCTGTTCGCCACGCTGCCTTACGGCAAGTTCGCGCACGGCATCTTCCGATCGGCGGCGCTGCTCAAATCGTCGATCGAGAAGCGTCAACGCAACACACTGAGCCTCGGTTCGGATTAGCCAGTTACCCGGGTGCGCGTTGCGCGCCCATCACTATAGACAAGAAGCAGGAGACGCAATGAACCGTACCGAACCGATCGCCGCTACGCCCGGCGTTTCGCGCACGACAAGGGCCGCCGCCGTGTTGCGTGTGACGAGCGGCAATTTCATCGAACAGTTCGATTTCTTTCTGTTCGGTTTCTACGCAACATCGATCTCGAAGATCTTCTTTCCGTCTACCAGCGAGTTCGCCTCGCTGATGCTCACCTTCGCCGTGTTCGGCGCGGGCTTTCTGATGCGTCCGCTCGGTGCGATCTTTCTCGGCGCGTATATCGACAAGGTCGGACGGCGCACCGGGCTGATCGTTACGCTGTCGATCATGGCGAGCGGCACCATTCTGATTGCCTGTGTGCCCGGGTACGCGACCATCGGCCTGCTCGCGCCGGCGCTCGTGCTGCTCGGGCGTCTGTTGCAGGGTTTTTCCGCAGGAGCCGAACTCGGCGGCGTATCCGTCTATCTTGCGGAAATGGCAACGCCCGGCAACAAAGGTTTCTACACGAGCTGGCAGTCGGCGAGCCAGCAGGTGGCCATCGTCGTGGCGGCGGCCATCGGTTACAGTCTGAACGAGTGGTTGTCCGCACAGCAGATCGCCGCATGGGGCTGGCGCGTGCCGTTCTTTATCGGCTGTGCGATCGTGCCGTTCCTGTTCGTGTTGCGCCGCTCGCTGCAGGAGACCACAGCGTTCGAAGCGCGGCGGCATCATCCGCAGGCACGCGAAATTTTTGCGATGCTGCTCGGCAACTGGCGCACCGTGATCGGCGGCATGCTGCTGACGGCCATGACCACCACCACCTTCTATCTCATCACGGTCTATACACCGACCTTCGGCAAGTCGGTACTGAAGCTGTCCACCTCGGACAGCTTGATCGTGACGCTGCTTGTGGCTGCATCGAATTTCATCTGGCTTCCGATCGGCGGCACGATCTCCGACCGCATCGGCCGCAAGCCGTTGCTGCTCGCCATTTCCGTACTGGCGATCTTCACGGCTTATCCGGCGCTGTCCTGGCTTGCCGATGCGCCGAGCTTTGCGCGCATGCTGATCGTGCTGCTGTGGTTCTCGTTCTTCTTCGGCATGTATAACGGCGCGATGGTCGCCGCGCTCACCGAAGTGATGCCGGTCGAAGTGCGTGTCGCGGGTTTCTCGCTGGCGTTCAGTCTCGCGACGGCGCTGTTCGGCGGCTTTACGCCGGCGGTATCGACGTATCTGATTCAGGTTCTGCACGACAAGGCCGCACCCGGCTACTGGCTGAGCTTCGCCGCGCTCTGCGGCTTGTGCGCGACGCTCGGGCTGTACCGTCGCCGCGCGGACAGCAACGCGTCGGCGGCATCGTCGGCCTGATTGCGATTGCATCGGCGCGAGTCGGTCACCCCGGCTTCGCGCCGGACTTTCGTTTTTCCAGCGGCGGCAAGAACGGGCGACGCGGTCCAGCTCGCGCAGCAACACAGGCCACTTCGTCTTGCCGTAAGAGCGGCGTCGGTCAAACGTCCGAATCACTGCTCTCATACTGATGCGGTGGGCTATTTCTGAGGGTCCAGTGTTTGTCCTTCAACGGCGCTGGTTCGAATATGCCGATGTCTTCGAGCACGGCCGCCAGGCGGCTCGCATTCGGCGGGTTTTTTCGGGTCGCCTCAAAGTAAGCGGTACCCAGGCCGAAAGGCACTGTTTTCTCACGGACGCCCGTCGCGCTATTGGACAACGGAAACGGGCCCGTGCCGAAATAGGCTGCCAGTCTCCGAAGGGTTTCGTCAATTTCGGAATGCGGAAAACGGATGACGCTCCCACCACCCGGTTTCCGGGTATCGATGGCATCCTGCCCGAGGCGATACTCAAATTGACGCCCTCGCTTCCGCGTCTCACATTCAATCCATTCATACGCCTCTCCGACCGTCGGCCCCCGGGTCTGTGGGCCGACGGGTTCGTGCCGCCGCGTCGCTCTGCCCCCTGCGTCGCTGTCGCCGCCCAGGTCATAGCCGACCATGAATAATGCTGCCTCCAGGGCGCGCAGACGCCGCGTTCTGGATTCGATCCGCGTCACGAATGCACTGCTGCGTGTGCATTCGTGATCGGCAATTGCCGTCAGCAGCCAACTCGCGAGCATGTTCCATTTTGCGTAGACTCGCCCGCTGGCCAGCCGGGGGAAAGTCAATCGAGCTTGACCCGCACAGCGCTCGGGCGGGCTTATTGCGTTCGGTGCGCTTTTGGCCGGCGCCCACGCAAGGCCCAGCCCTTCCGGCACCTCCGTCAAGCTCTGCGCCTGGCAGAACTGCACGACCGCTCGCCCCAGCGCAGCCGCCACGCGGCTGTCATAGATTACGAAGTCGTCGCATACCAGTGAATAGACCTTGCTCATACCCGACGTGAAGCGCAAATCCCCGTCTGCAAGCAACGGATTCTCCGTGTCGCCCGCGTTGATCGCGTCACGCGTTCTGCTGATGATGTGACACAGCTCGTTTTTATGGTCGTTGAGCCATTTCCTGTTGCCGTTCGTGACACCACCCCAAATCATCACACCGATCGCCGCGCGGTGAACACGCTCGTTGTTGACGACGGCCAACCCCGCATTAAGTTCCTTTTGCAGTGTCTCGAGCGCATGCAGGCTCGAATCGAACGAACTGCCGGCAGGAATGCCATACCCGGACAGGTCGCCATACGTCCAGTGATAGCGCTCGTACGCATCAAACAGGTTTTCACAGGCCCAGTGCGTCCCGGGACGGCGTGATGTATACGCATGCTTAAAGGTGTCGTCGTCCAGACGCCTACTCATCCACGTCACGAATTCCGCGACTTGCCCCCGGATGTAATCGTTTTGTTTCATCTTGTTGGTCCTGTTGAGTGGTGGCTGCCGCCGCCCACGGCGCAATTCGAGTGTGCAAAAAACCCATTCGGTAATAACGGCAGCGGATACGCGATCCTGAATACGTCATCGCGCAACGGTCCGCACGTCGTCGTCCACGTGAAAGGGCCTGCGCTACACTTGCGTTGCTTTCGGCGGAACGCAGAAAAATGACAATCCAGACTCACCTGCCAGCCATACTGCCCTACGTTGATGATCCGGAGGACAAGCAGCGATCGGCCTCCAGTTTGGCGATATCCATGCTCGAATTTGCGCACGTCTGAACGCGCAGTTGCCGCGCCGCAGTGTCCGCCGCGCGATGAGCAAGAAGCCGGACTACGTCGAGGACATGGGCCACACACAGGGCGCCCGCTGGTTCAAAGTCCGAGATACGGTCATGCTGCGCAGCGAGGAACGCATGCATGTCAACACCGTGATTGCCCTGTGCGCATTGCAGCGCGTTGCGGCACATCAGTTGCCGGACGTCGTCTTCGCAGAGCACAAGTTCGCGCAGGCCCGAGCGACGCTCGACCTCAGCACCGACGACCTTGCACGGCAAGGGAGGTCATGGGAAGCGAAGTTCATGAAGATCGAGAGCACACAGCCTTTGATTTTTCCGTCGATCGGCCCCGAAATCTATCGATGTCTGACGGACGCCCTGCTGCATGACAGGAAGGACCGCCATCCCATTCCCAAATAAAGGAAACCATGGAAGCCAGGCGCATATTTGAAGGCAAGACTCTGCCTACCGTGGAGCAGGGTGTTGGCATGATCTCGATCGACACCATTGAACGCCGGTGGGATCTTGTCCGCTGCGAACCGGAGACGAACCGCATGGTTTTAGTCTCCCGTTCCAGGAAAGTCGGGATCGTCGGCAAAATGGCCATCCGCGATGACGGGAAGTTCTGCCTTGTGTTTGAAATCTGGGCGACGATTGATCCCAATTTCGGTCTCTGCGAGATACAACAGTGGCATATCGATCGTTCCGCATATCAGGCACGCTTGGCCGAGCTGCAGCACGCACTCAAGGCCAACGGTTATTTGGCCTGTTCGCAGGCGAAGCTCAACGCTGTAGCCAGGCGGCTCAACGAACCGTCCGCGGGACGCTAGACTTCGATACACCGGCTGAGCGAGTTCATCAATTCGTTGCATCGACGGGTTGAATCCGCCGTCGGTAAGCGACATACACGACATAAATGAAGAACCTCTTTCCATCATGACCGTGAGAATCCTCCATTTCGCCCCGTTGCTGGCGCTCGCCGCCTCCCCCATCGTTCACGCCGCCGACAGCCAGCCTTGCGACGACGACACTGTCACTGCCGTCGCCCGCTGGGCTGGCGTCGCGAGCGCCCGCATCGCCACACGTGACGCGGATCGGCTCGTCGTCGCGGCGGCCTGCAAGGTCATGCCGAATGCGCCCGGAACGACGATCGCGGCCGTCGCGTTCGATTCGCTGCCGAAAAGCAGGAACCCGGACGAAAGCAGCAAGTTGCAGGTCGTCGCGCTCGTTGAAGGCGGCAAGGTTGTTGCGGCCGAAAAATCGCAAATCGAAGAAGATGCCGCGACGGAGGTCGGCGAGAACAGCTATCGCATCGACACGGCACCCTACCGGCTGTCGCCTGACGTGCGCGCGTTCGGCGTCGTATTCACGAGCAGCGCTCGCGGGGCGAGTTGCCCCGATGCAGACGCCAGCGACGAGTTGACGCTTTGGGTGCGCGAAGGCAACCGCATCCGTCCGGTGTTCGGCACCAATCTCTCCGGATGGGTCAGCGTCGAAGGTGAAGCCTGCGGCCCCGGCGTCGGCGACGCGACCAGCGAAGATGCCCGTATGACGATCGCCGTCGAGAAAACTTCGAGCCACGGCTTCGCAGACCTGTCGATCACCGCACACATCACCAAGTCGCAGCGCAAGGACCGCGAATACTCGGATACGGGCAAGCGCACCGCACGGACGACCGTCCACTACGACGGCAAGACCTACGGGATCGATATGTTCCGGAACTTCTGGTATTCGCCGGCCGCGATGAAGCGCTTCAAGTAAAACGACAGCGGGCCACCCCGCCCGCCTACTCCACCACCTTCGCCCCGATCGCCTCGCCCGACGCCGGCCTGAGCCGCGCTTCCTCCCGCCCCCGCCGCATCTCACGCGCCGTATACCGATCCTTCAGCCGCAGGAACGGTTTCTCGACAAGGAAATAACTGGCCGTCGCCGCCATCAGCGCCCACACGATCCCAAGCGGAAACGCATGCGCAACCGGCAGATCCGGATTCGCGAACGGCTGCTGCCACAGATAGAGGCTGAACGAGATCGTGCCGACGAACACGACAGGCTGCGCACGCAACCATCGCGCACACCAGAATTCGCTGCGGAAATTCAGCACGACGATCACGATCGCGATCAGCGCCGCCTCGAGCGTCACGCCGTACGTCGCATTCCAGAAGCCACCGAACCGGTGTTCGGCGAGCGGGCCGCCGATCAGCACGACCACGATGATCGCCGTCACGATGCGCGTCCCGCCGCGCCACGAGCGAATCCACGCTTCGAGCCGTTCGCGGTTGAGCGACGCATAACAACCGATCAGGATCGGATCGACGCCCGTGTGAAGCATCATCCCGAGCTGCCCGCGCAGCGCGGGCGCCACGAAGTACGTGACGGCGCGCACGAGCGGCACGACCAGGATCAGCGCGACCAGCCAGCGCGTACCGCCGCGGCGCATGCCGTACACGAACAGCAGCGGCCAGAACCAGTAGAACTGTTCCTCGAGCGCGAGCGACCAGAAATGGCCGAGATACCACGCACCGTCGGGATGCAACGTGTTGTCGCCGGTCAGCCCGAACCACGCCGAGTAGTTCCACAGGTGCAGCGCCGCATACAGCCACTGCCGGCGGTCGACGTCGAACCAGCCGGCGAAGGCCACGATCGCGACCGCCGCGAGATAGACATAGCAGGCCGGCCAGATCCGCAGCGCGCGACGCACGTAGAACGACGTCAGCGCGATGCCGCCCGTGCGCGCGAATTCGGCGCGCAACACGTTGGTGATCAGGAAGCCGCTGAGGACGAAGAAGATCAGCACACCGAGCCGGCCGTCGGCGATCAGTCGCAACGGCGCGTACCAGCCCGTGTAGCCGCCGGGCAGCACGTGCTCGGCGTGTCCGACCACGACCATCGCCACCGCGACGGCGCGCAATCCGGTCAACTGCGTGACGCGATGGTTCATCGGCTGGTTTCCGTCGGCACGGTGGATGGGCAGCAGACCGGCGCTGCCCCGCTTCGGCACGCCGATATGCCGCCGGGATTTTGTATGAAAAATATCCGAATGAAATTACTTCAAAAATCCCGCCCCCCCCCCAATACAAGCCGCCCCGGCTGGACGTCCGGGGCGGGCGGCGCAGCGCCGGCCGCCTGCTGCGGCGCAACGATCAACGGGACGCGGCAAGATCGCGGCGGCGCGTTCACCGGTCGGCTTTCTTCTCCAGCAGCCGGACGTTCTGCTGCGCGACCTGGAGATCCTGCAGCCGATCCACCAGTTCCGCGCAGCCCGTCTTGTCCATCTGGAACGGCGTGCCGCACATCGGGCAGCGGACCTCGCTGTTGCCGAGAAAATCCGCCAGCGACAACTTCACCCGCCCGCGCGTGCAGACCGGGCACATGAAACCCGGTGCGTCGTTCAGCATCTTCTCGCTCGTCTTCATGACTCCCTCCTGGAGTGATCGCCACCTTCGCCGGTGGCCTGGGTGCCCGCGCCGCCGACCTGGGTATTCATGCCCAGCAGCGCCAGCAGGTTGCCGATACCGGCGGGGATGCCGGCCTGCCCGACCTCGACCTTCGCGCCGATGTTCGCCTCGAGAAACGGCGACACGTCCTCGCGCGTCTGGCCGCCGGCCTCGGGCCGGCCGCGTGCGAGCATGGCGCTCCAGCGATACTGGCGCGGCGCGGCATCGTCCGCATCGCCGGGCAGCAGCGGGATCGCGCACGACGCCTTCACGCGCTCGGCAAGCAGCAGGCGCACGCCGAAATCGAATGTCGCGGTCTTCACTTCGAGCAGCGGCAGCGGGATCAATGACAGCACCGGAACCTGCACGCGGCGCCATTCGGTCTTGTCCTTGCCGAGCACCTGTTCATAGAAGAACGTGATCATCCGCAGTTCGCCGAAGTCGCTGTCGTCCAGCTCCCTCGGCTCGCAGCCGGTGGACGGCTTCCGCACGAAGCCGAACTCGCGGACGTACCGGACGAACTGGCGCGCGGCCATGAAGTCCGCCTCGATCACGGCCTCGATCGGCGCGGCGAACAGGTACTGCAGATCGACGACGGGGCTGATGGAATCGGTCATGGCATCACTCCGTGACAACCAGTTCGTCGCGCTCGCGGCCGCCTTCGCCGACGAGCACCCACTTGTAGTTGCGCAGCTTCGCGCGCAGCGTCAGCGTCTGCACGAATTCGGATGGAATACCCTGCAGCGCGGCCGGGTCCAGCGTCACCGCGAGCGACGGCACGCGTGCGGTCTCCGCCTGGATCCCGCGCTGCCGCTCGGCCGCCGCTTCGATCAGCCCGCGCAACGCGTCCCAGCTCGCGTCGACTGTCCCCTCGAACGACGTGTGTCCCGCATCCGCGCGCTCGTGCGCGTCGAACACGTCCGCCAGGCCGTCGTCCAGCGATGCGTGAAGCACGTCGAGCAGGCCCGCACGCAGCGCATCGCGCGTCGGCGGCGTGCCGCGCATGGCCTGCGTCAGTGCGTCGCCGAGCAACGCGTGCAGGTTGCCGCCCAGCTCGCGCACGACGCGGGACGAACGCAACGCGTCGATCCGGTCGTGCGCCGGATCGGCGCCCCCACCGGCCGCACCGCGCGCGCCGCGCACGCG
>NZ_QOBB01000070.1:0-30470 GCF_024704855.1 Burkholderia sp. HAN2018
GCCGCTCGCCGCGCGCCGTGCTCGCGGCCGTCGTGGCCGGCGGCCTGCTCGCGCTCGGCCCGGTGCGCGCTGACGAACTCCCGGTGCTCGTGATGACCGACGGCACGCACGACGTGATCCTCGAAGTCAGCGTCAACGGCGAAAACACGACGCTGCTCGCGCACTTCCGCGAACGCGACGGCCACCTGTCGGCGAGCGGCGCCGACCTGCGCACGATCGGCGTTGCAACCGACCGGCTCGGCCTCGCCGACGCGGCAACGGTCGACCTCGACGCGATTCCCGGCCTGCGCTACCGCTACGACGCGGCACGCCAGAGCGTCGACCTGCAGATGCCCGACTCGCTGCGCCGGCCGTACGCGGTCGACAGCCGTGCGTTGCCGCCCACGCAGGCGGCCAGCGCGTCGCGCGGCGTCGCGATCAACTACGAGGCGTACGCGCAGACGATCGGCGACCGGCAGTACTCGCTCTACACCGACGTGCGCTACTTCGATCCGGGCGGCGTGTTCGACACGACAGGCGCCGCGACCTTCTACAACGGCCAGCGGCGCTACACGCGCTTCGATACGTCATGGAGCCGCTCGGACCCGGCGCGGCCGAGCACGACGCAGATCGGCGACACGATCTCGGGTTCGCTCGCATGGACGCGCTCGGTGCGCATCGGCGGCTTCCAGTGGCGCAGCAACTTCGCGCTGCGCCCCGATCTCGTCACGTTCCCGATCCCGTCGCTCGCGGGCTCCGCCGCCGTCCCGTCGGCCGTCGACCTGTACATCAACAACGTGCGCCAGTACACCGGCAACGTGCCGAGCGGCCCGTTCCTCATCCATGACGTGCCGGGCATCAGGGGTGCCGGGCAGGCGACCGTCATCACGCGCGACGCGCTCGGCCGCACCGTCGCGACCTCCGTGCCGCTCTACGTCGATACGCGCATGCTGTCTGCCGGGCTGTCGAGCTATTCGTTCGAAGCCGGCTTCCTGCGCCGCAACTACGGGCTGCGGTCGTTCGACTACGACGCGCGGCCGGCCGTCAGCGGCTCGATGCGACGCGGCGTCACCGACGCGCTGACCGTCGAGGGGCATGCGGAAGCGACCGGCAGCGTGCTCAACGCCGGCGTCGGCGCGCTGCTGCGGCTCGGCTACGCGGGCGTCGTGAGCGGCGCGGTCGCGGGCAGCGCCGGCCGCTTTCCGGGCACGCAGGTGAGCGTGGGCTACCAGTTGATCGAGCCGCGCTTCTCGATCAACGCGCAGACGATCCGCGCGTTCGGCCGCTACGGCGACCTGGCCTCGCGCGACGGCGCGACGGCGCCGGCGGCGACCGACCAGGCGACGCTCGCGCTGCCGTTCATGCACCGCCAGACCCTGTCGCTCAGCTATATCGGCTTCCGGATGCCGCAAGGCCCGAGCACGCGGATCGGCACGGTGTCGTACACGCTGGGCTTCGGCGATCTCGCGTCGCTGAGCGTGAGCGCGTACCGCGACTTCGCGCAGCAGGGTGCGAACGGCGCGTTCGTGTCGCTGAACATCGGGCTCGGCCGCAACACGTCGATCAACACGACCGTCGGCCGCCAGCGCGGCCAGTCGAACTACACCGTCGACGCGAGCCGCCCGCCCGACTACGGCGGCGGCTGGGGCTGGGGCGTGCAGACGGGCGGCACGGGCGCGGTGCCCTACCGGCAGGCGCAACTGCGGTATCTCGGCCACGCGGGCGAAGTCATCGCGGCCGCGCAGCACATCGACCGACAGACCGGCGCGTCGCTCGACGTGAGCGGCGCGCTCGTGTTCATGGACAGCAGCCTGCAGGTGTCGCGCCGCATCGACGACGGCTTCGCGCTCGTGTCGACCGACGGCGTCGCGGGCATTCCGGTGCTGCACGAGAACCGCGTGATCGGCACGACCGACCGCGCGGGGCACCTGCTCGTGCCCGACCTGAACGCGTACCAGAACAACCAGATCGCGATCGACTCGATGAAGCTGCCCGCCGATGCGCGGATCGCCCGCACGTCGATGACGGTCGTGCCGCAGGCGCAATCGGGTGTCGTCGCGCATTTCGGCGTGTCGCGCTATCGCGCGGCGTCGGTGATCCTGCGCGACGCCGAGGGCCGCCCGCTGCCGGCCGGTGCGCGCGTGCATCACGCCGAAAGCGGCGCGGATACGATCGTCGGCTACGACGGGCTCACGTTCATCGACGGACTGAAGGAGGACAACCACCTCGTGATCGACTCCGGCACGCAACGCTGCATCACGGAATTCGCGTTCACCGCGCCCGGCAACGGCACGCTGCCGACCATCGGGCCCCTCACCTGCCGGGCGGCGCCATGAGGCTCGCGCTGCTGCTCGTCATCGCGTTCGCCGCGTGGTGCGGCGTGCCGCATCACGCGCGGGCCGAGTCCTGCACGGCCACGGCGTCGACGGTCAGTTTCGGATCGGTCAGCCCGATCTCCAACGCACCGGTCACCGCGACCGGCACCGTCAGCGTCACCTGCACGTGGTCGACCGTCTCGCTGGTGCCGAACGTGCTCGTGTGCCTGAACCTCGGCGGCACGAGCCCGCGCAGCCTCGTCAACGGCACGAACGCGATGCAGTACGACCTCTATCTCGACGGCGGACATTCGGTCGCGTGGGGCTCGGTGTATTCCGGCACGACGCCGGCGTCCGTCACGCTCGCCAAACCCGCGCTCGGCACGAGCGCGTCCGCGACGGTCACCGTGTACGGACAGATCACCGGAAACCAGCCGACCGTGCCGACGACCGGCAACAGCACCACGACCTATTCGCAGCAGTTCGGCGGCAACACGACGTCGATCAACACCGGGTTCTACCTGCTCGTCGCGCCGACCTGCGCATCGCTGACGACGTCGAGCGGCACCTTCCCGTTCGGCGCGACGGCGGACGTCATCAACAACTGCAACATCAACGCGACCAACGTGAACTTCGGCACCGCGAGCATCCTGTCGGGCACGCTCGCGGCAACGGGAACGATCACCGCGCAATGCACCAACGGCGACGCGTGGAAAATCGCGCTGAGCAGCGGCGGCAGCGGCGACGTGACGACGCGCCAGATGAAGCGCAGCGGTGGAGGCGGGACGATCGATTACGGGCTGTATACGGACGCCGCGCACTCGATCGGATGGGGCGACGGCACGGGCGGCAGCGCGACGGTCACGGGAGTCGGCACGGGCACGTCGCAGGTCGTGACCGTGTACGGCGCGGTGCCGGCGCAGGCCACGCCCGCGCCCGGCAGCTACAGCGACACGATCACCGCGACGATCAGTTTCTAGCGTTCAACGGCGTGAACGGGCGGGCGCACCGTTCAGAACGTGACGGTCCATGCGGGCGGTGCGCCCGCGCCGATGCTGCGCGGCGCCGACCGCGCGTCGGGCAGCGCCGCGTGGCTGAGCACGAACGGCGTGCCGTGCATGCAACTGACGCTCGGCATGCCGGCATCGGCAGCCGCCTGCGGCGCGCCGGCGTCGATCGTGCAGGTTTCCGGAATGACGAGACTGACTCGCAGCGGAATCGACGGCTCCGCCGCGCTCGCGAGCGACCCTGCGCCCAGTACGGCGAGCGCGATCGCACCGCGTGTGATCTGGCCGGCTGTCATCGTGCGGCCCTCCTTCGTGCATCCATCCAGGCAGATGCGCGAATTATCGGCATGCGCGCGGAAAACCTCAATCCGCGCGCACGCGGTCGAACCCCGCCGCGCCGGTCAGCGCGCGCCGGCGAACCCGCCGAAGAACGCACGCGCGTTGGCGTCGAGGCTTTCGAGGTGATAGCCGCCTTCCTGCACGATCACCGTCGGCAACCCGAGTGCGCCGATGGCCCCGCCGAGCCGGCCGAAACCGCCGGTCGTGACGGCAACCTGCGATTGCGGATCGTCCTTGTAGATATCGAAGCCGAGCGCGAGCACGAGCGCATCGGGCTGGAACCGCGCGAGCGCGCGCAGCGCGTCGTCGAGCCGCTCGAAGAACGCCGACTCGGGCGCGCCGTGCGGCATCGGCAGGTTGAGGTTGAAACCGTCGCCGGGCCCCGTGCCCGTCTCTTCCTCGTAACCCGCGACGACCGGGTAGAAGTTGGTCGGGTCGCCATGGATCGACACGTACAGCACGTCGTCGCGGCCGTAGAAGATCTCCTGCACGCCCTGCCCGTGATGCATGTCGGTGTCGAGGATCGCGACCCGGCGATGGCGGCCGAGCAGCGACTGCGCGGCGATCGCCGCATTGTTCAGGTAGCAGAAGCCGCCGGCCGCGTCGCGGCGCGCGTGATGGCCGGGCGGCCGGCACAGCGCGTACGCGTCGCGTGCGCCGTCGTTGACGTCGGCCGCAGCCGCAAGCGCACTCTGCGCGGACCAGTACGCGGCGCGCCACGTGTTCGCGCCGACCGGGCAACTGCCGTCGGCGAGATAGCGCGCGGCCTTCGCGAGCACGCCGCGCAGCGGGTTCGGGTCCCGCACGAACACGTTCGACATCACTTCGTCGCCCCAGTCGTCGGGCATCCGTTTCCAGTCGCGGTGCGCTTCTTCCAGAAAGCGCAGGTAGTTCATGTCGTGCACGGCCGCGATCGGCGCGGTGCCGCGATCGGCCGGCTCGCGCACGTCGAAGTCGAGCGACCGGACGGCCGCGACGAGCCGCGCCGCGCGCTCGGGCACTTCCTGCGGCTCACGCATCCGGCCGCGCGACAGGTAGCTGCGCGGATGGTGCAGCAGCTGCTCGGGATGGAAATAGGTGTTCATCGTTTGCCCTCGTCGGTTGTTCTGTCGGTCGATCGGTCGGTTCGCGCTGTCACGCATCCTGCGCGGCGGCCGCCGCGACAACGCTCGCCGCGACGCCGGCGCGCGCGAGCACCGCATGAAGGAGCACGTTCGTGCCGCGCGTCACGTCGGCGGGCAGCGCGTCCTCGGCTTCGTTGTGCGACAGGCCGTCGACGCACGGGATGAACACCATCGCGGTCGGAACGCGGCGCGCGAGCAGGATCGCGTCGTGCCCGGCGCCGCTGACGATCCGCTCGTTCGTATAGCCGAACGCGGCAGCCGCCTGCGCGACCAGTTCGACGCAGTCGCGATCGAACGGCGTCGCCGGGCTGCGCCAGCAGGTGTCGATCGCGACCTGCACGCCGCGCGCCGCGGCGACACGTGCGCAGGCATCGCGCAGTTCGCGCTCCATCGCGTCGACTTGCGCATCGTCGTGATGACGGAGGTCGACCGTGAACGTCACGTCGCCGGCAATGGTGTTGCGCGACGCGTTGCGGATGCCGACCTGCCCGATCGTCGCGAGCCCGCGCGGCGCATGACCGGCGACGATCCGTTCGAGTTCGAGCGCCATCTGCGCGCTCGCGAAATACGCGTCCTTGCGATACGGCATCGGTGTCGTGCCCGCATGCGCGGCCACGCCCGTCACCGTCACGTCGAGCCAGCGGATCGCCTGCCCGCCCGTGACGACGCCGATCGTCGTACCGTTGGCCTCCAGCACCGGGCCCTGTTCGATATGCGCCTCGAAGTACGCATCGACCGCGCCGCCCGTCGCGCGCGCGCCGCGATAACCGCAGGCGTCCAGTGCCGCGCCGAGCGTGATGCCGTCGGCGTCCTGCTTCGCGAGCGCATCGTCGAGCGGCAACGCGCCCGTGAACACGGCCGAGCCGAGCATCGCCGGCGCGAAACGCGCGCCCTCCTCGTTGGTCCACGACACGATTTCCAGCGGCTTGCCGGTCGCAATGCCTGCGTCGTTCAGCGTGCGCACGAGCTCGAGCGCGGCGAGCACGCCATAAACGCCGTCGAACCGGCCGCCTTCGGGCTGCGTGTCGAGATGACTGCCGATCAGCACCGGCGCGGCCTGCGCATCGACGCCGTCGCGCCGCGCGAACAGGTTGCCGACCGCGTCGACGCTCACCGTCATCCCCGCGTCGCGGCACCACTGCGCGAACAGGTCGCGCCCGCGACGATCGTCGTCGGTGAGCGCCAGGCGCCGCACGCCGCCGCGAGGCGTCGCACCGACGCGCGCCATGTCCGCCAGGCTCTGCCACAAGCGGGCACCGTCGATTTCCAGAAGGTCTTTCATGTGCACTCCGGATGAATTCGTTCGTTGAGGTTCACTGCGAGCCGAGCGCTTCGGCGGCGGCCGGCCGCGCTGCGCGGCGTGCGTCGATCGCGACGATGGAGAGCAGCGAGATGCCGGCCAGGCACGTGTAGAACACCGCGAGCGGCCACCACTGGCCAGCGAAGCGATGCGCGAGCCACGTGCCGACGAGCGGCGTCAGGCCGCCCGCGATCGCGCCGCAGATCTGGTAAGCCAGCGAGATCGCCGAATAGCGCACGTGCGCGGGGAACACGTCGCTCACGAAACCCGCGATCACCGAATAGAAGCCGGCCATGCAGACCACCGCGAGCGCGATGCCGGCAATCAGCGATGCGGACGTGCCGCCCTGCACGAGCATGAACATCGGATACGGCGACAGCATCGCGAGCAGCGCCGCGAGTTTCAGGAAGCGCGCGCCGCCGATGCGCTCGGCGATCCACGCGGCGACCGGCTGCGCGAAGAACTGGATGATCGCGACCGCGAACAGGCTGTCGAGAATCAGCGATCGCGAGACGCCGACGTACTGCGTCGTGTACGCGATCATGAACGTGTTCGTGAAATAGACGCCCGCGATGCCGATCGTGTTCGCGCCGATGCAGAGGAACACGAGCCCCGACGCCGAGCGGAACACTTCCGCAACCGGCAGCTTCACCGTGCGGTTGGTTTCCTTCACGCGTGCGAATTCCGGCGACTCGTTCACGCCGAGCCGGATCAGGATGCCGACCACGAGCAGCACCGAACTCGCGAGAAACGGCAGGCGCCAGCCCCACGCGAGGAAGTCCGCCTTGTCCATCGACGTGACCGCGCGAAACGCGATCAGCGACAGGATCAGCCCGGCCGGGCTGCCGAGCTGCGCGAACGACGCGAAGAACGTGCGGCGCCCCTGCGGCGCATGCTCGCCCGCCATCAGCACCGCGCCGCCCCATTCGCCGCCGACCGCGATCCCCTGCACCACGCGCAGCGCGACGAGCAGCACCGGCGCGAGCAGGCCGACCGTCGAATAATCGGGCAGCAGCCCGACGCAGACGGTCGCGACGCCCATCATCATCAGCGTCGTCATCAGCGCCTTCTTGCGGCCGATGCGATCGCCGAGGTGCCCGAAGATCACGCCGCCGAGCGGCCGCGCGAAGAAGCCGACCGCGAAGGTCGCGAACGACGCCATCGTGCTGACGAAGCGGTCATGCGACGGGAAATAGAGTTCGCCGAACACGAGCGCGGCGGCGGTCGCATAGATGTAGAAGTCGTACCACTCGATCATCGTGCCGATGAACGCGGCCGTCGCGGCGCGTCCCGGCTGGCGGGCGGAAGGAAGGGACTGGGTCATGCGGGCTCCTGACGCGCGCCGCTGCGGCGCGACGCGCAATATCGTGGACGGCCGTCTGTCGCGGCCTTGCGCCGCACGCTGCGGCGCCCCTCCTTTATCGGCGACCGCAAATCATTAGTCAAATTTCAAGTTATTATTCGCCGTATAAATTCAACTAATATCCACCCGACGCCTCGCCCGGAGACCCGATGCGCCCCGACCTCGCCCCGTTCCTGAACGACCGTCTCGACTGGAACCTGTTGCGCACCTACCTCGTCATCGTGCAGGAGCGCAGCGTGAGCCGCGCGGCCGCGCGCCTGCACGTGACGCAGCCGGCCGTGAGCCAGGCATTGCGGCGGCTCGAGGACACGCTCGAACGCAAGCTGATCGAGCGGCGCGGCACGCACTTCGCGACGACGCCGGCGGGCGAAGCCGTGTACCGGATCGCAAGCGACATCTACGGCGGCATCTCGCGCCTCGAAACCGAAATCGACGACAGCACGGCCGACCTGACCGGCTCGATCCGGCTGCTGACGGTGAGCCGCATCGAGTCGCCCGTCTACGACGAATTCCTCGCGGAATTCCATCGCGCGTATCCGCGCATCGACCTGCAGATCGAGGTAATGCGCTCGTCGGACATCCTGTCTTCGCTGCTGCAGAAAACCGCCACGGCCGGGCTCGGCCTGTGCCGCACGCCGCACGACAAGCTGGAGATGCGCTGCTTCCTGCGCCAGCGCTATGCGATCTACTGCGGCCGCCATCACCGGCTGTTCGGGCAGACGCAACTGCGCATGGACGATCTGCTCGCCGAGAATTTCGTGTCGTTCACGAGCGACCAGATCGGCGACAGCCTGTCGCCGCTCACCGTGTTTCGCGACCAGAAGGGCTTCACGGGGCGCATCGTCGCATCGTCGCCGAGCCTCGAGGAAGTGCGGCGGCTGATCTTCGCGGGTTACGGGATCGGCTGCCTGCCCGAACACATCGTGCGCGACGACATCGCCCAGCAGCGGCTGTGGCGGCTGCCGCCCGACGAAGGGCTCGTCGACGTCGACGTGTTCCTGCTGTGGCATCGCGATCGCAAGATGAACGCGGCCGAGCACGCGTTTCTCGACGCGATGGAGCGCTGCATGCAGCGCCATTCGCTGGCGGAGCGGCTCGGGAAGTAGCGGCGCGAGCGCGCTGGAGGAAAGCGCCGGGCGCACACGGCCCGGCGCGTCGGCAACGTCAGAAGCGATGCACGATGCCGAGCTGCACGCCGCGCGCATTCGCGCCCGGATACGCGAGCGGCAGGCCGGGGTTCGCCGCACCGGCGAGCGTGTAGCCGGCCTGGTTGCGGTTGCGCAGGTACGACAGCGCGCCGTAGAAGCTCGTGCGCTTCGACAGGTCGTACGCGTACATCAGCCCGAGCTGGTCCGCATTGTTGCCTTGCGACGACTGGTCGTGCAGATACGCGTAGCCGAGCGCCACGTAGTTCGCCGGATTGAACTGGTATTTGACCGACAGCCCGTACACGCGCGAATCGATGCCGAGATCGGCCCATTTCACCGCGGAGAAACCGCCGTATACGGTCGCCTTGCCGATCTCGTACGACACACCGGCCATGATCGTACGATCGGTCGTGGTCGCCGTCGCGTTCTTCAGCCACTGGCCGGCAACGAACGCACCGAACGGCCCGTGTTCGTAAGTCAGGTCGAACTGCCGGCTGGCGCCCGCCGAGCGCACGCCGCCCGCATCGCCGAACCCGAAGTACAGCCCGCCCTGGAAGCCGGCGATCTCCGGGCTCTGGTACGACAGCGTATTGCTGGTGCGGAACGCGAACACGGTCAGGTTGTCCATGCCGGACGCCTGCGTGACACCGCCGAACGCATCCTGCCCGCCCTGGTCGTTGAACAGCGGCGAGTTCTGGCGGCCCGCGCGCACCTTGCCCCACTGCCCCGTGATCCCGACCCACGCCTGCCGGTTGAACAGGCTGCCCGAACTCGCCAGCGAGCCGTCGTTCGGGTTGAAGCCGTTCTCCAGCGCGAACTCGATCTTCTGCCCGCCGCCGATATCCTCGCCGCCCTTCAGCCCGAACCGGCTGCCCCACTGGCCGCCCGAACCGATCGCCGCCGTATAGCCGTTGCCCGTGTTCACGTACTGCGCGAACTCGTCGATCACGCCGTACAGCGTGACGCCGTCCTGCGCGAGCGCCGCGCCCGATCCGGCGACGCACGCCGCCGCCACCGTCACGCGAAGACCGGCGTGCACCATCCGCGCCCGGGAATCGCTGCCGCGGGCTGTCATCTTCTTAGTCATACTATTCAATGGCCTGAGAATGAAACGACACCGCGCGCGGCAGCCGCGCCGCACCGGCATCGTCGAAAGGGAAACGTGTGGAAGAACCCGGCGCAGGCAGCGCCCGGCTCGCGCGGCATTCAGGCCGGCAGCCGGCCCGATGCGCGTGACGTGTCGTCAGTGGTGAACTTCGCCGCGTTCGAGCGGCAGGATCAGGCGTTCGGGAATGCTGCGGCGCGACGCACGCGCGCCGACGTAATACAGCACGGCCGGCACGATCAGGCCGAGGATCCACGAGATGTCGGTGCCGCCGAGCGCGTCGACGAGCGGGCCCGTGTAGATGTGGGTCGACATGAACGGCAACTGCACGAGGATGCCGACCACGTAGATCGTGATCGCCATCACGTTCCAGCGGCCGTAGCGGCCGTCCGGATCGGACAGCGCCGGCACGTCGTAGCGCGAGCGCGTGAAGCAGTAGTAGTCGACCAGGTTGATCGCGCTCCACGGCGTGAAGAACGCGAGCAGGAACAGGATGAACGCGGTGAATTCCTTCAGGAACGAATGGCGGCCCGCGAGCGCGATGAGCGTGGAGACGCAGATCATCCCGAAGATGTAGACGAGGCGGCTCTTCGACGACACGGCGCCCTTGCCGCGGAAGCCGCTGACGATCGTCGCCATCGACATGAAGCTGCCGTAGGCGTTGAGCGCCGTCACCGTCACCTTGCCGAACGCGATGCTGAAGTACAGCAGTGCGGCCACGGCGCCGGTCGAGCCGAGGCCGACGATATACGCCACCTCATGGTGTGCGAACTGGCTGCCGGCCAGTGCGGCCGCGAACACGCCGAACACCATCGCCGCCTGCGCGCCGATCACCGAGCCCAGGCCGACCGCGAGAAACGTCGCGACCGACGACGTCGAGCGCGGCAGGTAACGCGAGTAGTCGGCGACGTACGGACCGAACGCGATCTGCCACGACGCGGACAGCGACATCGACAGCAGGAAGCTCGCGAGCGAGAAATGCCGGTTCGCGAGCAGCGCGCCGATGTCGTGGTTCGCGAACAGCTGCGTGAACATGTAGACGAACGCGGCGATGCCGATCACGCTCGCGACCCGGCCGACGGCATGGATCGCGCGATAACCGAACACGGTCAGCACGACGATCACGGCCGCGAACAGCAGGATGCCGGCCGCGTCGTCGACGTGCAGCAGCTGCGCGACAGCCTGCCCGGCCAGTACCGAGCCGCTCGCGGAAAAGCCGATGTACATCAGGCACACGAGCACGATCGGGATCATTGCGCCGTAGACGCCGAACTGCACGCGGCTCGAGATCATCTGCGGCAACCCGAGCTGCGGCCCCTGCGCGCCGTGCAGCGCCATCACCGCGCCGCCGACGAACTGGCCGAGCAGCAGCGCGACCAGCGACCAGAACACGTCGCCGCCGAGCACGACGGCGAGCGCGCCCGTGACGATGGCCGTGATCTGCAGGTTGGCCGACAGCCACAGGGTGAACTGGCTCAGCAGGCCGCCGTGGCGCTCGGCGTCGGGAATGAAGTCGATCGATCGGACTTCGATCAGGCCGCCGGCTTTTCCACTGGGATTCGTAGACACGGGCAAATCTCCAAAATACTCAGGATCACAAATGGTTCGAACAAGACGGGAAGCTGCGAGCCGCCCTTTCGGCTCTGCGGGTGCGGGGCGCCGTGGATCGCCGGCATGCGCCACGCACGCACGGTTTGCGCGCTGGCGCGCAAGCGGCACAACGTGTGCCGACATTGCCAGCGGATGATCTTGTATATACAACTTGCGAGATATCGGTGATTACCCGGTATCGGCCGATTTTCGAAATCGTCCGAACAATCGGCACAGCTTCGGCCGGTTTTGTCGAAAGCAGAACGTCGGAATAATGAAAGCTCAGGAACGCGCGGGCGATGCCTGATCGGGTTCGGCCGTCATGTCGGCGGCCGGGAGCACGGTCAGCATGCGCCGGGCTGCCTCGATGTCGCGCACGTGCAGCCACTCGTCGTAATCGTCGCGGCGCAGGATCACGACGCCCCGCTTCTCTTCGCCGGGCCGATGCATCCGTGCGAACAGCGGATGGGCGTCGGCGTTGACCGTGAGCATCGCCATGCCCACGCGCTCGCGGCCGTCGGCGCCTTCGTAGCGCCGCCAGATGCCGGCGACGCAGCACGGTTGCCAGCCGGCGACGCCGATCCGGTGCCACACGTTGCGACCGGTTTCGTAACAGGGCTCGACGATCCAGCGCACCGGAATCAGGCAGCGCTGGCCGTTGCGCCACGCGGTGCCGTAGAGCCGCGACGAGCCGACCGTTTCCGCCCGCGCGTTCACCGTATCGAGTTTCTTTCTCTTTCGACCGTTCTCGTCGACCCGCTCGGGCTGCATGAATTTCGGCCAGAAACCGAACACGGCCGCGACGACCTCGAGGCCGTCGCCGTCGGCGCGCGCGACCGGCGCCGCGTAGTCGGGATACACGTCGGGTGCCCAGGGGTCGCGGCGGAACAGGTCGCCGATCCCGATCTTCAGCTCGCTGATGCCCGGGTCTTCATCGGGAGCGCGGTAGTGGGTACACACGGCTCGGTGGACGGTGGAAACGATGTCTCCATCGTAGGTCAGTGCAGGCGCCGCGGTCACGCGATCGCTTGGTATGACGAAACAGTTTTACGAAGCGACGGATCGACAAAGCGCCTGGCGCCTCCGGCGCGTGCCGTCATGCGTGCCGCGCGATCCGCAGCGTCAGGATTTCGTCGCCGGCTTCGTCGAGCGTGCCCGTCGGCGTCCAGCCCAGATGCCGGTAGAAGCCGTACGAGCGCGACGCCGGATCGGTCGAGCACCCGAGAAACAGCGACGTGAAGCCGTTCGCGGCGAACGCGTCGATCACCTGCTGCAGCAGCCGCTTGCCGATCCCCGCCCCCTCGTATTCGGGCAGGATCGCGAGCACGACGATCTCGCCCGATCCGGTGTCGCCGAAGCAGTAGCCGACCATGCGCCCGTTCGCGCAGCAGACCCGGCCCAAGACCAGGCCGTCCCGGATGCCGTCGCCCCAGCTTTCGACGGTGATGCCGAGGTCGCGCAACTGCGCGTCGGTGAATGCGTTCTCGCGCGTCTTGCCGCGCAGTTCGATGCACGCGGCCGCATCGTCGGGAACGGCCTCGCGCCAGGTGAGTTCAGTCATCGTTCGATTTTTCCGTGGTGCGCCGGCGCGACGCATACAGGCAGATCAGCTCCAGCGCGATCGTCGCGCCGGCCAGCGACGTGATTTCCGCATGATCATACGGCGGCGACACTTCGACCACGTCCATGCCGACCAGGTTGATGCCCTCCAGGTGACGCAGGATCTCGAACGCCTGATGGCTCGACAGCCCACCCGAGACCGGCGTCCCCGTGCCCGGCGCGAACGCGGGATCGAGGCAGTCGATGTCGAACGTCAGGTACACGGGATGATCGCCGACCCGGTCGCGAATGCGCGCGGCGATCGCGGCGGGCGTCGACGCATGCACGTGACGCGCATCCTGGATGTCGAAGCCCATCGGCGCGTCGTTGGTCGTCCGGATGCCGACCTGGGCCGACCGTCCGGGCACGACCCATCCTTCCCGCGCTGCGTGATAGAACATCGTCCCGTGATCGATGCGCTTGACGTCGCGATCGGGCCACGTGTCGGTGTGCGCATCGAAATGCACGAGCGACAGCGGCCCGTGCACTTTCGCGTGCGCCTTCAGCAGCGGATACGTGATGAAGTGATCGCC
The DNA here is from genome assembly GCF_024704855.1 of Burkholderia sp. HAN2018. Lineage (NCBI taxonomy): Bacteria > Pseudomonadati > Pseudomonadota > Betaproteobacteria > Burkholderiales > Burkholderiaceae > Burkholderia > Burkholderia sp. HAN2018. The sequence goes on from NZ_QOBB01000070.1 coordinate 13,403, forward strand.
GCCGAGCGTCAGCATCGCGCAGCCGCGCGCGAGGATTCCGTCGGCATGCCGCTCGATCGCGCCCGGCACCGATTCGGGCTGCCCGAGATCGAACGCGCAATCGCCGTAGTCGACCGCGGCCAGCACGTCGAACGGATCGAACGACCACGGCCACGGGCGCTCCCACGCGATGCCCGTCGACGCGATCCGCAACCCGCGCGGGCCGAAGCGCGTGCCGGGCCGGTGCGAAGCGGCGGAATCGAACGGCACGCCCGTGATCGCGAGGTCGACGCCGTCGAGATCGCGGCTGAAACGCCGGCGCATGAAGCTCGTCGCGCCCGCGAAGGTCGGCTCGGCCTGCGTGCCGTAGAGGCTGTCGCGCGTGAATGCGAAATCGTTCTGGCTCATCGTCGGCTTCCTGTCTGAAGGGGGACGGCCGCGCGGCTGGCGACCTCGTGCCCGATTCTGCCGCTGCGGCATCCGACGAAAAATATGAACTAACATAAGCCGACTTCACGAAACGCGACGTATCGTCATGCTGACCCGATTGAGAGACATGGATGTGCAGCTGCTGCGGCTCTTTCTGACGATCGTCGAAAGCGGCGGCTTCAGCGCCGCGCAAGGCACGCTCGGCATGGCGCCCTCGACCATCAGCACGCAGATGGCCAAGCTCGAGACGCGTCTCGGGTTCCGGCTGTGCGATCGCGGCAAGAGCGGCTTCCGGCTGACGCCGAAGGGCGAACGCGTGCTGCAGTCGACGCGGCGGCTCCTGCACGCGATGGACGTGTTCACGCGCGATACGCAGCACGTGTCGGGCACGTTGCTCGGCGAACTTCGTATCGGGCTGTCCGAGCGACTGGCACCGGACGTCGTCGAATCGATCGCGGCAAGCGTCGGCCGCTTTCGAGAACGGGCGCCGGACGTGCTGATCGAGATGGTCGCGGTACCGCCCGACGAGCTGGAACGCCGGCTGCTGAAAAGCGAACTCCAGCTCGCGATCGGCTATTTTTCCGGCCACCAGGCCGGCCTGCACTACACGCCGCTGTTCGTCGAACACCAGTCGCTGCACTGCGGCGCCCGGCATCCGCTGTTTGCGAAAAAGACCGTGTCGGTCAACGACATCGCGGGCGCGAGCAACGTCGCGCGGCTCTACAAGACGAACACGTCGGGTGCGGCGCTGCGCAACGCGCAGCCGACCGCGTTCTCCGAAAACGTCGACGCGGACGTGATCTTCATCCTGTCCGGCACGCACGTCGGCTTCCTGCCCGACCATGTCGCGGCGCCGTGGGTCGCCGCCGGGAAGATGCGCCGGCTGCTCGCGAGCAAGCTGAGCCATACGGTCGAATTCCAGCTCGCGACACCGCGCAACTGCGACGGCAGCGAAGCGCTGGAAGCGTTCACGGCGGCGCTCGCCGAACAGTTCGGCGAGCTCGACGGCTTCGCGGGCTCGTGACCGGCGCGCGCCGCCCGTGGCGCGTCAGGCGAGCCGGTCGGACGCGATGACCTGCACGCCCGGCCGCGCGTCGATCGCCGCGTCGAGCAGCGCGCGGGCAATCCGCGACGCGGGATTCACGCGCCACTTCGCCGGCAACACGGGGCGGGCCGCGTTCAACGCGAACACCAGCAGCCGCTCGCCGAGCCTGAATTCGTCGCGGCTGCCGCCGATCAGCCCGGGCCGCACATACGTGAGCGACGCGAACCCGACGCCGGCGAGCGCCTGCTCGACCTCGCCCTTCACGCGGTTGTAGAAGATGCTCGATGCCGGGTCCGCACCGAGTGCGGAATTCAGGACGTAGGCCGGGGTGCCGTGGCGGTGCGCGAGCCGCGCGACCGCGAGCGGATAGTCGTGGTCGACGCGCCGGAACGCCGCCTTCGAGCCGGCGGCCCGCATCGTGGTGCCGAGCGTGCAGATCACGGCATCGGCATGCCACCAGTCGGCCGCGTCGGGCAGATGATCGAAATCGACCTCGAGCGCGCGCATCTTCGGGTGCGGCGACAACGGGCGGCGCGCGAGGACGATCACCTGATCGACCCGCGCATCGGCGAGCGCGACTTCGAGGACGTGACGCCCGACGAGTCCGGTCGCGCCGACGAGCAGCAATTTCATGTCCGGTTCTTCCGTGTGGAGCCTGCGTTGGCGGAGCGGGAACGCCCCGGTTTCCGGCTTCCCACATGATCGTCGGCCGACTCGGCACCGACAAGCGCCCAACATCTCGAAAAGTTACAGGCCGTGCTCATTCCCTGTCTCTGACTTGCCGCGGCACGACTCCCGCCATGCTTCGCCGACGCTTCAGTTCCGCGCACATTCGAAATTTTTATCGCATCAAAGCGCTCGATATTGATATTTATTCGACATTGATACGACAAATGACGCGGCCAATGAAAAAGAGAACGTTCATTTTTCGCCGTCTTTCGAACAAGATGCCGGCGTACGCTACGACCCGGCCGTCTCGTGTCGCGACACGCTCCAGCGCTCGTATGCCTGCGAGAACGACGACATGTCGCAGAATCCCGGTTCCTGCGTGATTTCCTTGATCGACAGCCGCCCAGGTGACGAAGCTGGAGAACACGGGCCGCTATCCGATCGAGCAGCCCGGGCTGCCGCAGATGGTCGATGCGATCGATGCGTTCTGTCGCGACGTGACGGCGCCTCACGTCGACCTGCGCACGCCGTCACGACGAACGGCGCAAGCGCCGGCGCGGAAGCCCGCGCCGCAAACGAAAAGCCGCCGGTGCGCACGCTGCGCACCGGCGGCCCCCTGTCACACCGGCCCGTCAGACATGCAACGCATGCCCGAGCGCGCGCAGCGCGGCCTCCTGCAGTGCTTCACCCAGCGTCGGATGCGCATGGATCGTGCCGCCGATGTCCTCCAGCCGCGCGCCCATCTCCAGCGACTGCGAGAACGCCGCCGCCAGCTCCGACACGCCGCGCCCGACCGCTTGCCAGCCGACGATCAGGTGGTTGTCGCGCCGCGCGACCACGCGCACGAAGCCGTCGGTCGCCTGCAGCGTCATCGCGCGCCCGTTCGCCGCGAACGGGAACGACGCGCTCACGCAATCGACACCGGCCGCCCGCGCGTCGTCCGGCGACCAGCCGGCCGTGACGATCTCCGGATCGGTGAAGCACACGGCCGGGATCGATGCGGGCATGAACTTGCGGCGCTTCCCGGCGATCAGCTCGGCCACCATCTCGCCCTGCGCCATCGCGCGATGCGCGAGCATCGGCTCGCCGGCCACGTCGCCGATCGCCCAGACGTTGCGCATCGACGTCCGGCATTCGTCGTCGATCCACAGCGCGCGGCCGTTGCGATCGAGCGGCAACGACTCGAGCCCGAAACCGTCGACGCGCGGCCGGCGGCCAACCGCAACCAGCACGCGATCGGCCGGCAGCGTCTGCTCCGCGCCGTCGGCGGCCTGCACGCGCACCGCGCCGTGCTCCGCGAGGCCGAGCACCTTGTGGCCGAGCAGCAGCCGCACGCCGAGCCGCGCGAGCGAATCGGCAACCGGCCGCGCGAGTTCGGCATCGTACGCGGGCAACACGCGCTCCGCCGCTTCGACGACACTCACGTCGACGCCGAGCTTGCGATAGACGATCCCGAGTTCGAGCCCGATGTACCCGGCCCCGACCACGACCAGCCGCTTCGGCAGGGTCGTGGGCGACAGCGCCTCGGTGGACGACACGACATGCCCGCCGAACGGCATCGACGGCAGCGCGACCGGTTCGGAACCGGTCGCGAGCAGCAGGTGCTCGCAGCTGATCCGCGTCGTGTGGCCGCCGGCGACGACGTCGACGGTCTTGCCGTCGACCACCTGTGCGTCGCCGTGCAACACGCGCACGCCGTTCTTCTTGAGCAGCGCGCCGACGCCGCGCGTGAGCCGGTCGACGATACCGTCCTTCCATGCGACGCTTTTCGCGATGTCGATCTCGGGCGTGCGCACGCGAATCCCGAGCGCGCCCTCGCCTGCATGGCCGCGCGCCTGTTCGAATGCGTCGGCCACGTGGATCAGCGCCTTCGACGGAATGCAGCCGATGTTCAGGCACGTGCCGCCGAGGCGGTCGCGCTCGACGAGCACGGTCGGGATACCGAGCTGGCCGGCGCGAATCGCGGCGACGTAGCCGCCCGGGCCGCCGCCGATCACCAGTAGCGTGGTGTGTTCGTTCTTCATTGCGCTCACTCCACGAACAGCAGTGCCGGGCGTTCGAGCACCGCGCGCACCGCCTGGATGAATTCCGCCGCGTCCGCGCCGTCGACGACACGATGGTCGAACGACGACGACAGGTTCATCATCTTGCGTGCGACGACCGCGCCGTCGCGGATCATCGGCCGCTCGACGATCCGGTTCACGCCGACGATGCCGACCTCGGGATGATTGATGACCGGCGTCGACACGATGCCGCCGAGCGCGCCGAGGCTCGAAATCGTGATTGTCGAGCCGCTCAGTTCGTCGCGTTGCGCGCGGTTCGTGCGCACCGCGTCGGCGAGCCGCGCGATCTCGGCGGAAATCGACCACACGTCCTTCGCTTCCGCGTGACGCAGCACCGGCACCGTGAGGCCGCTGTCCGTCTGCGTCGCGACGCCCATGTGCACCGCGCCATAGCGCGTGACGACCCCCGCTTCGTCGTCGAAACGCGCGTTGATCTGCGGAAAGTCGCGCAACGCGATCACCATCGCGCGGATCAGCAGCGGCAGCGGCGTGAGCTTGCCGCGCGTGTCGCCGTAGCGGCGGTTCAAATCCGTACGCAACGATTCGAGCTCGGTGACGTCGATCTCCTCGACGTAGCTGAAGTGCGGAATGCGGCGCTTCGCTTCCTGCATCTTGCGTGCGATCGCGCGCCGCAAGCCGATGACCGGCACCTCGGTTTCATCGTTGCGTTCGTCGTAGCCGTGCGCCCGCGATCCGCGGGCGCCGCGCGCCGCACCGCCGCCGCTGCCCGCATACGCATCGAGATCCGCGTGCAGGATCCGTCCGGCTTCCCCCGTGCCGCGCACATAACGCAGCTCGATGCCCATGTCCCATGCGCGCTGGCGCACGGCCGGCGACGCGAGCGGCCGTTCACCCGGCGCGAGTGCCGCGCGCGGCGGCTCCACGTGTTCCTTGCGTTCGGCGTGCTTCGCGTGACGCGGCTCCGCAGGCGCGTGCTTCGTCGCCGGCCTGGCGGGCGACTCTGCCGGCGCGTCGGCCACCGTCGTCGACGGCGCGGCCGCGGCCGCGACCGCGACCGGTGCGGTTTCTACCTTTGATTCCCGCACCGGTGCGCCGGCCTTCAGGTTGCCGGCACCTTCGACCTCGAGGCGGATCAGCTCGCTGCCGACCGCCATCATCTCGCCGATCCGGCCGCCGAGTTCGATCACCTTGCCCGTCACCGGCGACGGAATCTCGACCGCCGCCTTGTCGGTCATCACATCGGCGAGCGGCTGGTCTTCCTTGATCGTCTGCCCGACTTCCACGTGCCAGGCCACCAGTTCGACCTCGGCAATCCCTTCGCCGATATCCGGCATCTTGATGACATGAATCCCCATCTCACGCCTCCATCACGCGTCGCAACGCTTCACCGACCCGGGCCGGGCCCGGAAAGTACGCCCACTCCTGCGCATGCGGATACGGCGTGTCCCAGCCCGTCGTGCGCTCGACCGGCGCCTCGAGGTGGTAGAAGCAATGTTCCTGGACCAGCGACACCAGTTCCGCCCCGTAACCGCAGGTGCGCGTCGCCTCGTGCACCACGACGCAGCGCCCGGTCTTGCGCACCGACGCGACGACCGTGTCGAGGTCGAGCGGCCACAGCGTGCGCAGGTCGATCACCTCCGCATCGATGCCCGTCTCCTCGGCCGCGGCGAGCGACACGTGCACCGTCGTGCCGTAGGTCAGCACCGTCACGTCGTTGCCGGGACGCACCACGGTGGCCGTATCGAGCGGCACCGTGTAGTAGCCCTCGGGCACCGCGCTCGACGGATGCTTGAGCCACGACGTGACGGGCCGGTCGTGATGGCCGTCGAACGGCCCGTTGTACAGCCGCTTCGGCTCGAGGAAGATCACCGGATCGTCGTTCTCGATCGACGCGATCAGCAGCCCTTTCGCGTCGTACGGATTCGACGGCATCACCGTGCGCAGCCCGCACACCTGCGTGAACATCGCCTCCGGGCTCTGGCTGTGCGTCTGGCCGCCGTAGATGCCGCCGCCGCAGGGCATGCGGATCGTCATCGGTGCGGTGAACTGGCCGGCGGAGCGATAACGCAGCCGCGCGCCTTCCGACACGATCTGGTCGGAGGCCGGGTAGAAATAATCGGCAAACTGGATCTCGCACACCGGGCGCAGCCCGTACGCGCCCATCCCCACCGCCGCGCCGACGATCCCGCTTTCGGAGATCGGCGCATCGAACACGCGCGACTTCCCGTATTTGTTCTGCAATCCTTCGGTACAGCGGAACACACCGCCGAAATAGCCGACGTCCTGCCCGAACACGACCACGTCGCTGTCGCGCCCGAGCATCACGTCCATCGCCGAGCGCAGCGCCTGGATCATCGTCATCGGCTGCGTTGCCGTGCCTGTCTCGTGTTGCGCCATGATCATGCTCCCAGTTCCTGGCGCTGACGGCGCAGGTGCGCGGGCAGCTCCTTGTAGACGTCGTCGAACATCGAGGCCGGCGACGGAATCCGGTCGTCGGCCAGCGTGCCGAATTTCTCCGCTTCCTTCTGCGCGGCGATCACCTCGGCCTCGAGCTCGGCCGTCAACGCTTCGTGCGCGCTGTCCGACCAGATGCCCTTGACGATCAGGTGGCGCTTGAAGCGTTCGACAGGATCGCCGAGCGGGAAATGGGACCAGTCGTCGCTCGGCCGGTACTTGGTCGGATCGTCCGACGTCGAATGCGCGCCCGCACGATAGGTCACCCACTCGATCAGCGTCGGGCCGAGGTTGCGGCGCGCACGTTCGGCCGCCCAGCTCGACGCCGCGTAGATCGCGAGGAAGTCGTTGCCGTCGACGCGCAGCGACGCGATCCCGCAGCCGACGCCGCGCCCCGCGAACGTCGTGCCCTCGCCGCCCGCGATCGCCTGGAACGTCGAGATCGCCCACTGGTTGTTGACGACGTTCAGCACGACCGGCGCGCGGTACACATGCGCGAACGTGAGCGCGGTGTGGAAGTCGGATTCGGCCGTCGCGCCGTCGCCGATCCACGCGGACGCGATCTTCGTGTCGCCCTTGATCGCCGACGCCATCGCCCAGCCGACCGCCTGGATGAACTGCGTCGCGAGGTTGCCGGAAATGGAGAAGAAGCCCGCGTCGCGGTCCGAGTACATCACGGGGAGCTGGCGGCCCTTGAGCGGGTCGCCCTCGTTCGACATCAGCTGGCAGATCATGCGCTCGAGCGGCACGTCGCGCGCGATCAGGATGCTCTGCTGGCGGTAGGTCGGGAAGCACATGTCGCCGTCGCGCAGCGCCATCGCATGCGCGGTGCCGATCGCCTCTTCGCCGAGGCTCAGCATGTAAAAGGAGATCTTCTTCTGGCGCTGCGCGATCATCATGCGCGCGTCGAAAATGCGGGTCTTGAGCATCGCGCGCAGGCCGGCGATCAGCCGTGCATCGTCGAGATCCGGTGCCCACGGGCCGACCGCCTTGCCGCTGTCGTCGAGCACGCGCACGAGGCTGCGGGCGAGATCGGCGGTGTCCGCCGCGGCAACGTCGATCGGCGGGCGGCGAACCGCACCGGCCGGCGATAGATGCAGATAGGAAAAGTCCGTCTTGCAGCCCGGGCGCCCGGTGGGCTCCGGCACATGCAGACGCAATGGCTCTGACAGGCTCATCGTGTCGTCTCCACGCTCGATTGTGTCTCACGCTGTTTGGGAACGCGCGACCGGTTGCCGGCCTGCGCGTGGGCTGACGGGCGGATAAGCACGTCAACCTTCAAAATTTATGCCCTGCGGCGACGGACGTCGATGCCCAAGCCGCTCGATCGCGGTGAGCAGATTTGCCATGACGGGCGTCGGCGGGTCATCGGCACGGCAGGCGGGGTAAGCCCATGATGCGTTTGCGGCGCTGCGGTACCCGGCACGCAGCGCCGCGGCATCGGCGCCGGCCGGATCGGCGCACCCGGGCTGCATGACGACACGAAGCAAAAGACCCCGCGAAATCCTGGAGATCCGCGGGGTCTTTTGTCATCCGTTCGGGCGTGTCAGCGCGCCCTTGGCGATCGTTGCAGCGTGCGACGGATCATGCGTCGGGGCGAAACAGGTCGAACCGGCTGTCGGGCTTGACGTGCACGTAGGCCGACGGGCCGCCCGCGCGCAGAATGATGCCGGCGCCGAACGTGTCGAAGAGGCCGTCCTTCAGCAGATCCTGCCGGATATGAACGGCGACGACCTCGCCGAGCACCAGCGACGCCGGCGTTTCCACGCCCTGGTGATCGCGCAGGCGAATCACGTCGGTCACCTTGCATTCGAAGTTGACCCCGCTTTCCGCCACGCGCGGCACGTCGACCAGACGCGACGGCACGGCGGTCAGGCCGCCCAGCTCGAACTCGTTCACGTCGTACGGCACCGCGGCACACGTCTGGTTCATCCGCTCGGCGAGCTCGCGCGTCGCGAGGTTCCATACGAACTCGCCGGTCTCCTGCACGTTGCGCAGGCTGTCCTTCGCGGCGACGCTCGAAAAACCGATGATCGGCGGACGGTAGTTGAATGCGTTGAAGAAGCTGTAGGGCGCGAGGTTGACCGTACCGTCGCTGCCGCGCGACGAGATCCAGCCGATCGGGCGCGGGCCCACGATCGCGTTCAACGGATCATGTGCAAGGCCGTGGCCTTGCGACGGTTCGTAATAGTGGTGGGTCGAATCGGTCATGACGAGCGGTCTTGCGGGATGCAAACTGCGTTGGATTCCATCGGCGCATCACACGTGCCGATGACGGTAACGGCGTTCAGGACGACGTGCGCGGCCAGTATCACACGGCGTCGCATTCGCTGCCTCGAAGGGCCGCTGGACGCAGACGAACCGCAAGGCGGAGTCGCGCGGGTCGAACGACCGGACAAAGGCAGCGCGACAACGGCAACGTTCCACGCTCACGCGTCCGGACGCACCAAAAACAAAAAACCCGCGAGCGCATGGCTTCTCGCGGGCTTTCGTACCGTCATCGAATCGCGCTGAAAGCGATCGTGGTGCCGGGGACCGGACTCGAACCGGCAAGCCAGTTAAGGCGGCGGATTTTCGTCACACTGCTTCTTTCAAAGCCGGCGTCGCGGACGCGATGCCGTTCGTGCGCTGGACTATGCCTTCACCGTCGCGCGCGGGCGTGCCTGCTGCCCATGCGCCTTAGGCGCCCCCCGTCTAGTCTCTACACCTTCCTCGCGGATGCCGCGAGGCTTGGCTCGGCGTTGCCTCGATGCGCGCATCAGGGGTTTCGCCGAATTTGAAGGGTTCTGCACCGACCGTTTCCGGCCGGGCACTCAATCTTTTAAGTCCGCTATGTTTACCAATTTCATCACCCCGGCAAGAGGGCGGACGCGATTCTACCATTGCTTGCGCATGCGTTCCCTTATTCTGCGCCGCCGCATGGCGACATCTCCCGGCGCCGCACGGATTCATCCCGTGCAATCGACGCCGTAACAGGGCCGCCCGCGATTTTCTCCCGCGCCGCAACATCCCCGATACAATCGAACCCGCGTCGTCCGACGGCCCCCATCCGTCCGATGTTTGTGTCGTGCTTTTTTGCGAAACAGGCATCGCTTGCGTCATCGCGAAGTCACAAACGTTTTCGATAATTTCCCTGCCGAAAACGTTTACATCGCGCTAGTTAATGACCTCGACCATCAAGGACGTCGCTGCCCTCGCGGGCTTCTCGATCGCCACCGTCTCGCGCGCGATCAACGCACCGCATACCGTCAGCCCCGCCACGCTGCAGACCATCCGCACCGCGATCGACACGCTGCAATTCCGCCCGAGCCCGCTCGGCCGGCAACTGCGCGGCGAGCGCACGCGGCTCGTCGGTGTCGTCGTGCCGACGCTGTCGAACCCCGTGTTCGCCGACTGCCTGCAAGGCATCGACGAGCTCGCGACCGCGGCCGGCTTCAAGCTGATCCTGATGACGACCGAATACGATGCGGCGCGCGAGCGTCACGCGATCGAGACGCTGCGCGAGCAGCGCGTCGAAGGGCTGATCCTCACCGTCGCCGACGCGGACACGCACCCGCTGCTCGACATGCTCGACCACGAAGGCCCGCATTACGTGCTGATGCACAACGACACGCAGCGCCGCCCGTCGGTGTCGGTCGACAACCGCAGCGCCGCCTATGACGGCGTGCGCCTGCTGACCGCGCGCGGTCACCGCCGCGTGCTGATGCTGGCCGGCTCGCTCGCCGCGTCGGATCGCGCACGCCAGCGTCATCTCGGTTATGCGCAGGCACTCGAGGAAAGCGGCGTCGCCACGCTGCCGCCGGTGGAAGTCGACTTCAACGCGCCCGAGCTGCCCGACGCGGTGCTCGCGCATCTCACCGCACACGCGACGCGCCCGACCGCCCTCTTCTGCAGCAACGACCTGCTCGCGATGGTCGTGATGCGCGGCCTGCGCCGCGCGGGCTTCTCGATCCCGGACGACCTGTCGGTGCTCGGCTTCGACGGGATCGCGATCGGCGAACTGCTCGCGCCGCCGCTCGCGAGCATCGCGACGCCGAACCGCGACATCGGCCGCCACGCATGGCAACGCCTCGTCGAATGCATCGGCGGCGCGGCGATCGAACGCTCGTCGCTGATCCTGCCGCACGTGGTGCGCGACGGCGCAACCGTCGCGCCGCCGGCCACCGACCTGCAACTGCGCAAGGCCTGAACGCGCGCACCGCCCCTAACTGCCTCACCCCAGCGCCTCACATTCGCCCGGAGACCTACCGTGTCCTTTCGCCTGACCTCGCTGCTGCGCGCGCTCGCAGCTCCCGTCGCCTGCGCCGCGCTCGTCGCCGGCGCGCCCGCCGCCCACGCCGACGAAACGGCGATCTGCTACAACTGCCCGCCCGAATGGGCCGACTGGGCCGCGCAGATCGCCGCGATCAAGCAGAAGACCGGCATCCGCGTGCCGTTCGACAACAAGAACTCGGGCCAGTCGATCGCGCAGCTGATCGCCGAGCAGAAGAGCCCGGTGGCCGACGTCGTCTACCTCGGCGTGTCGTCGGCGTTCCAGGCGAAGGACAAGGGCGTGATCGCGCCGTACAAGCCCGCGCACTGGAACGACATCCCCGCGAACCTGAAGGACCCGCAAGGCTACTGGTTCGCGATCCACTCGGGCACGCTCGGCTTCTTCGTGAACAAGGACGCGCTCGACGGCAAGCCGGTGCCGCGCTCGTGGGCCGACCTGCTGAAGCCGGAATACAAGGGCATGGTCGGCTATCTCGACCCGTCGAGCGCGTTCGTCGGTTATGCGGGCGCGGTCGCCGTGAACCAGGCGCTCGGCGGCAGCCTCGACAACTTCAAGCCGGCGCTCGACTGGTTCCGCAAGCTGAAGGCGAACGCGCCGATCGTGCCGAAGCAGACCGCGTATGCGCGCGTGCTGTCGGGCGAGATCCCGATCCTGCTCGACTACGACTTCGATGCGTATCGCGCGAAGTACAAGGACAGCGCGAACGTCGAGTTCGTGATTCCGAAGGAAGGCACGATCGCGGTGCCGTACGTGATGAGTCTCGTGAAGGGCGCACCGCACGACGCGAACGGCAGGAAGGTGCTCGACTTCGTGTTGTCCGACGAAGGCCAGAAGCTGTGGGCCAACGCGTACCTGCGCCCGGTGCGCGCACAGGCGCTTGGCGCCGACGTCGCGTCGAAGTTCCTGCCGGCGAGCGAATACGCCCGCGCGAAATCGGTCGACTTCGGCAAGATGGCGGCCGGCCAGCAGGCATTCGGCCAGCAGTACCTGCAAGTGATGCAGTAAGCGCCAGGACGCAACCGATGCTCGACCTGACTTTCCCGCTGCGCTGGCGCGTCGCGCTCGTCGCGCCGGCGCTCGCGGTGTTCGCCGCGTTCTGGCTGCTGCCGATGGCGGCGCTCGTCCGGGTGTCCGCCGACGGCGCGTTCTTCCCGCACTACGCGGCCCTGCTCGGCAATGCACGCTACATGAAAAGCCTCGGCGAGACCGTCGCGCTCTCCGCGGGTGTCACGCTCGCGACGCTCGCGCTGTCGACCGTCTCGGGCCTCCTGCTCGCGCGCCGCGAATTCGCGGGCAAGCGCGTGCTGCTCGCGCTGCTCACGTTCCCGCTCGCGTTCCCGGGCGTCGTGGTCGGCTTCATGGTGATCATGCTCGCCGGCCGGCAGGGGCTGATCGGCATGCTGTCCGCGAAGCTCACCGGCGACAAATGGGTGTTCGCGTACTCGGTCGCCGGGCTGTTCGTCGGCTACCTGTATTTCTCGATTCCACGCGTGATCGTCACCGTGATCGCGGCCGCGTCGAAGCTCGACGCGTCGCTCGAGGAAGCCGCGCGCTCGCTCGGCGCGTCGCCGTGGCGCATCTTCGTCGACATCGTGCTGCCGGCGCTCGCGCCGGGCCTGATCGCCGCCGGCGCGATCTGCTTCGCGACCGCGATGGGCGCGTTCGGTACCGCATTCACGCTCGCCACCGACCTGAACGTGCTGCCGATGACGATCTACACCGAGTTCACGCTGAACGCGAACATCGCGACGGCGGCCGGCCTGTCGATCGTGCTCGGCATCGTCACCTGGGCCGTGCTCGCGCTCGCGCGCCGCTTCACCGGCCACACCGCCGCCGCCGCGGCCTGAGGATTCCCGCATGCAATCGCTTTCCGGCTCTTCCGCGCCGTCGCCTTCACCGGCACCGGCTCCCGCGCAGGTGAACGGCATCGCCCGCCGCGCACCGCGCGTCACCGGCGCGCGCATGATCGCCGCGCTGCAATGGGGCGTCACGCTGCTGCTGTGCGCGTTCCTGATCGTGCCCGTCGTGATGTCGGTGCTCGCAGGCCTCACCGTCAACTACTTTCGCGGCCTGTCGAGCGGCCTCACGCTGCGCTGGCTGGAACAAGTGTGGCAGCAGTATCACGGCTCGGTCGCGCTGTCGCTCTACGTCTCGTTCGCGACGCTTGCGATCGTGCTCGTCGTCGGCGTGCCGGCCGGCTATGCGCTCGCGCGCAGCAAGCACCGCGTCGCACGCGCGATCGAGGAGGCGCTGGTGCTGCCCGTCGCGCTGCCCGGCCTCGCGTCGGCGCTCGCGCTGCTGGTCGTCTACGGCGGCTTCACCGCGTTCCGGATGAGCCTGTGGTTCATCGTCGCCGGCCACGTCGTGTTCACGCTGCCGTTCATGGTGCGCGCGGTGGCAGCCGTCGCGGCCGGTGCCGACCTGCGCACGCTCGAGGAAGGTGCGGCCAGCCTCGGCGCATCGTTCGTCACGCGCTTCGTCACGATCGTGCTGCCGAACCTGCGACCCGGCATCGTCGCGGGCGCGCTCGCGGTGCTCACGCTGTCGATCGGCGAATTCAACCTCACGTGGATGCTGCACACGCCCGACACCAAGACGCTGCCGGTCGGCCTCGCCGATACCTATGCGTCGCTGCGCCTCGAAGTCGGCAGCGCGTACACGATCCTGTTCCTGCTGATGACGCTGCCGCTGCTCGTCGCGATGCAGTGGCTCGGCGTCGATCCATCCGGCACGCGTGCGCTCAAGAAGCGCCCGCGCTGAATTTCTCGCAGACATGAAACTCGATTCCACTCCCATCACCCTGACCCGCTGCGCGAAGACCTTCCGCGGCACGCGCGTGCTCGAACCGCTCGACCTGTCGATCGGCGCGGGCGAAACGCTCGTGCTGCTCGGGCCGTCGGGCTGCGGCAAGACGACGACGCTGCGCCTGATCGCGGGCCTCGACACGCCGGACGCCGGCGGCACGATCGCATTCGGCCATGACGACGTCACCGCGTTGCCGATCGAGCGCCGGCAGGTCGGCATGGTGTTCCAGAACTACGCGCTGTTTCCGAACCTGACGGTGCGCGGCAACGTCGGCTACGGGCTGAAGATCCGCAAGACCGAGCCGCGCGCGCTGCGCGCGCGCGTCGACGAGCTGCTCGCGATGATGCGGCTCGACGCGCATGCGGACAAGCCGGTCGACCAGCTGTCGGGCGGCCAGCGCCAGCGCGTCGCGCTGGCCCGCGCGCTGGCGGTGCGGCCGCGCGTGCTGCTGCTCGACGAGCCGCTGACCGCGCTCGACGCGAAGCTGCGCGACGTGCTGCGTCGCGAGATGAATGCGCTGCTGCGCGAGCTCGGCGTGACGACGGTCTACGTGACGCACGACCAGGCCGAAGCGATGGAGCTCGGCGACCGGATCGTCGTGATGGGCGCGGGCCGCATCGAGCAGATCGGCACGCCGCGCGACATCTACTACCACCCGGCGAACCGCACGGTCGCGCAGTTCATCGGCACGCTGAACCGGCTCGCCGGGCAGTGGCGCGACGGCACGCTGGTGACCACGGGCGGCGCGGTCGCCACGCCGCACGCGGCCGACGAATGGTTCTTCCGCCCCGAGGATGCGCAACTCGCCGATCCCGCGCATGCGCCGCTGCGCGGCGCGGTCAGCGCGTGCGCGTTCCTCGGCGAGCGCACGCGGCTCACGATCGAGCACGCGGCCCCCGATGCGCTCGTGATCGACGTGCCGGGCCGCATCGCGCTCGCACGCGGCACGGCGGTCGGCCTCGCGATCGCACCGGAAGGCCTGATCGCGCTCGGTGCGTAATCCATCGTTCGGGCATCATTCATGCAGCCCCCCACCGCGACGCGCGACGCCGCCGCGACAACAACCAGACGATTCCGAGGAACGACGATGCTGCTTGCTCAAATCAGCGATCTCCACATCAAGCGTCCGGGCCAGCTCGCGTACCGGCGCGTCGACACGGCGGCCGCGCTCGCGCGCTGCATCGACAGACTGAACGCGCTCGTGCCGCGCCCCGATGCCGTGCTCGTCACCGGCGACCTCACCGACTTCGGCCACGATGAAGAGTACGGCAACCTGCGCGGGCTGCTCGCGGCGCTCGAGATTCCGTACTACCTGATGATCGGCAATCACGACGACCGCGCCGGGCTGCGCCGCGCGTTTGCCGATCGCGCCGAGCTGCAGGATGGCGAATTCGTGCAGTACGCGCTCGACGTCGGCGCGGTGCGCGTGCTCGCGCTCGATTCGCAGGTGCCCGGCGCAAGCCACGGCGACCTGTGCGACGCACGGCTCGCATGGCTCGCCGCGCAGCTCGACGCCGCGCGCGACCGGCCCGTGATCGTCGCGCTGCATCACCCGCCGTTCGCGGCGGGAATCGGCCACATGGACAAGCTGCGCCTCGCGCCCGCCGCCGCCGCGAAGCTCGACGCGTTGCTGCGCGCTCATCCGAACGTCGAGCGCGTGCTGTGCGGCCACGTGCATCGCACGATGTTCACGCGCTTCGGCGGCACGCTCGCGTCCGCGGTGCCGTCGCCCGCGCATCAGGTCGCCTTCGACCTGCGAACCGACGCGCCGTCTGCATTCCGGCTCGAGCCGCCGGCGTTCGCGGTTCACCGCCATGCGCCCGATACGGGGATGACGTCGCATCACGTGTATGTCGATGAAGGCGCCGGGCCGTATCCGTTCTACGAGCCGACGGGCGAGCTGGTCGATTGACGGGGTGAAGCGCGCGCGATGACGGGCGGCGGACGGCCGGTTTGCCGGTTTGCCGGTTTGCCGGTTTGCCGGTTTGCCGACTCTGCCGGCTTTACCGGTCCGCCGCGCGCCCGGCAGGATTCACGCCGCTCCGGTATGATCGGCAGCCTTGACCGGCGCCCCGCGCGCCTGCGCACCCGACGCGTGCGCCGCGCGCCGCGCCGCCCCACTCCGTCCGCGCAGCCATGTCCACCGCCCCCACCGACCATCCGACCGACGCCGCCTCGCCCCACTATTCGCGCAGCCTGCTGTTGCTGCTCGCGACGATCGCGGGCGTATCCGTCGCGAACATCTACTACAACCAGCCGCTGCTCGACAGCTTCCGCTCCGCGTTTCCCGACGGCGCTTCGTGGATCGGCGCGGTGCCGACCGCGACGCAGCTCGGCTATGCGGCCGGCATGTTCCTGCTCGCGCCGCTCGGCGACCGCTTCGACCGCCGCCGGCTGATCCTGATGCAGATCGCCGGCCTGTCGGTCGCACTGATCGTCGCGGCCGCCGCGCCGTCGCTGGCCGTGCTCGCCGTCGCGAGCCTCGCGATCGGCGTACTCGCGACGATCGCGCAGCAGGCCGTGCCGTTCGCCGCCGAGATCGCGCCGCCGGCCGAGCGCGGGCACGCGGTCGGCACCGTGATGAGCGGCCTGCTGCTCGGCATCCTGCTCGCGCGCACCGCCGCCGGCTTCGTCGCCGAATATTTCGGCTGGCGCGCGGTGTTCGCCGCGTCGGTCGCGGCGCTCGTCGCGCTCGCCGCCGTGATCGTGCTGCGGCTGCCGCGCAGCTCGCCGACGTCGACGCTGTCGTACGGCAAGCTGCTCGGCTCGATGTGGCATCTGGCAGTCGAACTGCGCGGGCTGCGCGAGGCGTCTTTGACGGGCGCCGCGCTGTTCGCGGCATTCAGCGCGTTCTGGCCCGTGCTCACGCTGCTGCTCGCCGGCGCGCCGTTCCATCTCGGCCCGCAGGCAGCCGGCCTGTTCGGGATCGTCGGGGCGGCCGGCGCCCTCGCGGCGCCCTACGCGGGCCGCTTCGCGGACAAGCGCGGCCCGCGCGCGATCATCTCGCTCGCGATCGCGCTGCTCGCGCTGTCGTTCGTGATCTTCGCGCTGTCGGGCTCGAGCCTCGTCGGGCTCGTGATCGGCGTGATCGTGCTGGACGTCGGCGTACAGGCCGCGCAGATCTCGAACCAGTCGCGCATCTATGCGCTGAAACCCGAGGCGCGCAGCCGCGTGAACACGGTGTACATGGTGTGCTATTTCATCGGCGGCGCGCTCGGCTCGTCGGCCGGTGTGGCCGCATGGCACGCGTTCGGCTGGATCGGCTTGTGCGCGACCGGGCTGGCGTTCACCGCGCTGGCGGGCTGGTTCCACCATCGCGGCGGCCGGCGCGACTGAACGCGACCGGCCACGGCAGCGTCACGCGTCGGTGCGGGGCGCTGCCGGCTCGGC
>NZ_QOBB01000071.1:0-30451 GCF_024704855.1 Burkholderia sp. HAN2018
ACGAGCCGCAGCCGCCCGCGCTTCTCGCCGTCGGCAAAGCGCGTCTGCGCGTAGCCGGGCCGGCCGCCCGCCCCGGCCGGCGCGAGCCAGATCCGCAGCAGGCGCAGCGGCTGGTCGCACGACGCGTTGGCTTCGCTGAGCATGACGCCGGTGCCGGCGCTCAAGCGCTGCACGCCGCCCGCACGCACGATTGCCCCGTTGCCGAGGCTGTCGCGGTGCGCGAGCGCGCCGTCGAGCACGTAGGTGACGATTTCCGCATCCCGGTAAGGCCGCATCCCGTAGCCGCGGGTCGGCGCGATGCATTCCTCGTTCAGTTCGCGCAACGCGCCGAAGACCGGCGGCCCGCTCCGGGCGGACGCGCAAGGAAAGCTGTGAAGGAATTCGTGCCAGCCATGGCTGCGCTGGTCGCGATCGGCGGCGCGGCGGATCTGGAACATGGGACGGACACTCCGTGAGAGGCGCTGTTCTGGTATGCCGTCACTGTATGAGTGTGCCAATCGCGCCACAATCCACCGCTCGCGCACTGCATCGTTGCATCTGCAGATGCAATTGACCCAATGCCCGCTGCGAATGCGGCGATTATCGCAACAGCCGGATCAATGCCTCGAAGAATCGATCGGTCGGCCCGGATTGCCGGTTTCCGGGTATCGCGTTCGGGTAAAATACCGCCCTTTTGGCGTTCGCCGTTCCGGCGGCCGCCATCGCCAGAGCGCCGATCGGCGAATTTTGGCCGTCTAGAATACGCCGCGGCGCCCGGTCCGACCGGCCGCGAGCGCCCCCGGAAAGTCAGCAACAGAAGGATCGAAATGAAGAAGGCCGCCCTGTGCGCCGCCCTCGCCCTCGTGGCGGGCAGCGCCTTCGCGAAGGAGTGGAAGACCGTGCGGATCGGCGTCGACGCCAGCTACCCGCCGTTCGAGTCGACCGCGCCGAGCGGCGAGATCGTCGGGTTCGACGTCGATCTCACCAAGGAAATCTGCAAGCGGATCAACGTGAAATGCGTGTGGGTGGCGCAGGATCTCGACGGGATCATCCCGGCGCTGAAGGCGAAGAAGTACGACGTCATCGTGTCGTCGCTGACCGTCACGGACAAGCGCCGCGAACAGATCGACTTCTCCGACAAGGTATACGACGCGCCGGCGCGGATGATCGCGAAGGCCGGTTCGCCGCTGCTGCCGACGATCGCCTCGCTGAAGGGCAAGCGCGTGGGCGTCGAGCAGGGCTCGACGCAGGAAACCTACGCGAAGGCGTACTGGGAGCCGCAGGGCGTGACGATCATTCCTTACCAGAACCAGGACCAGGTCTATGCCGATCTCGGCTCGGGCCGCCTCGACGCGACGCTGCAGGATGAGCTGCAAGCCGACTACGGCTTCCTGCGCACGCCGCGCGGCAAGGGCTTCGCGTTCGCCGGGCCGGAAGTGAAGGATCCGAAAACGATCGGCGACGGCACCGCGATCGGCCTGCGCAAGGAAGATACGGACCTGAAGCTCAAGATCAACAAGGCGCTGGCCGACATGCACAAGGACGGCACGTACGACCGGCTGTCGCACAAGTATTTCGCGTTCAGCGTCTATTCGGCTTCGGCCCGCTGAGCGTCGAAAAGAAGAGGCAACGGATGCGGGGGCGGCCCCGTGTCCGGGCAGTACAGGCAGTCGACCACGCGCCGCCCGCCCCCTCGCCCGCCGCTCGCGCGACGGGCTGGCCCGGCACCGATGCCGGGGCGGACGGTCATGATACGCACGGGGCGTTCCGCGCAGCTTGGCGGGCGCGTCTTTCGCGGCGCACCGCGTGCGCCCTACGGGACCCCACTAGGGACCACACCAGGGACCACATATGTTTCTACAAGGTTACGGCCCGCTGATCCTCGCGGGCACCTGGCAAACCGTCAAACTGGCGGTGCTTTCGCTTGCGCTGTCGTTCCTGCTGGGGCTGCTCGGCGCGGGCGCGAAGCTGTCGCGCAACCGCTTCACGAACGGCGTCGGCACCGTCTACACCACGCTGATCCGCGGCGTGCCCGACCTCGTGCTGATGCTGCTGCTGTTCTACAGCCTGCAGATCTGGCTGAACATGGCGACCGACGCGCTCGGCTGGGACCAGATCGACATCGACCCGTTCCTCGCCGGCGTGCTCGTGCTCGGCTTCATCTACGGCGCGTACTTCACCGAGACCTTCCGCGGTGCGTTCCTGTCGGTGCCGCGCGGCCAGCTCGAGGCCGGCAGCGCGTACGGGATGACCAGCTGGCAGGTGTTCACGCGGATCATGTTCCCGCAGATGATGCGCTTCGCGCTGCCGGGCATCGGCAACAACTGGCAGGTGCTCGTGAAGTCGACCGCGCTCGTGTCGATCATCGGCCTGGCCGATGTCGTGAAGGCGTCGCAGGACGCCGGCAAGGGCACGCTGCGGTTCTTCTTCTTCACGCTGATCGCGGGTGCCGTCTACCTCGCGATCACGACGATCTCGAACTTCGTGCTGATGTGGCTCGAAAAGCGCTACTCGACCGGCGTCCGCAAGGCTGACCTATGATCGACCTCATCCAAGAATACTGGCGCAACTACCTCTACACCGACGGCTACCGCATCACCGGCGTCGCGATCACGCTGTGGCTGCTGGTCGTGTCGATCGGCCTCGGCTTCTGCCTGTCGGTGCCGCTCGCCGTCGCGCGCGTGTCGAAGAAGAAGTGGCTGTCGGGCGCCGTATGGCTCTACACGTACGTGTTCCGCGGCACGCCGCTCTACGTGCAGCTGCTGCTCTGCTACACGGGCCTCTACAGCCTGCAGGCCGTGCGCGGCACGCCGATGCTCGACGCGTTCTTCCGCGACGGGATGCACTGCACGCTGCTCGCGTTCACGCTGAACACCTGCGCGTACACCACCGAGATCTTCGCGGGCGCGATCAAGGCGACGTCGTACGGCGAGATCGAAGCCGCGCGTGCCTACGGGATGTCCACGTTCACGATGTATCGCCGCGTGATCCTGCCGTCGGCACTGCGCCGCGCGCTGCCGCTGTACAGCAACGAAGTGATCCTGATGCTGCACGCGACCACCGTCGCCTTCACCGCGACCGTGCCGGACATCCTGAAGATCGCCCGCGACGTGAACTCGGCGACCTACATGTCGTTCCATGCGTTCGGCATCGCCGCCCTGCTCTACCTCGTGATCTCGTTCACGCTCGTGTGGCTGTTCCGCCAGGCCGAGCGTCGCTGGCTCGCGTATCTGCGCCCGCAAGGCAAGTAAGTTTTCGCAGGACTATTGATGAATTCCCAGACTCAGAAGCTTTTCGTCGACGATCTGCACAAGCGATACGGCGACAACGAGGTGCTCAAGGGCGTGTCGCTGAAGGCGAACTCGGGCGACGTGATCAGCGTGATCGGCTCGTCCGGCTCCGGCAAGAGCACGATGCTCCGCTGCATCAACTTCCTCGAGCAGCCGAATGCGGGCCGCATCTTCGTCGACGGCGAGGAAGTGCGCACCGCGCTCGACAAGACGGGCGCGCTGCGCGCGGCCGATACGAAGCAGCTGCAGCGCGTGCGCACCAAGCTGTCGATGGTGTTCCAGCACTTCAATCTCTGGTCGCACATGAACGTGATCGAGAACGTGATGGAAGCGCCCGTGAACGTGCTCGGCATCCCGAAGAAGGAAGCCGAGGAGCGTGCGCGCGCGTATCTCGAGAAAGTCGGCCTCGCGCCGCGCGTCGAGAAGCAGTATCCGTCGCACCTGTCGGGCGGCCAGCAGCAGCGTGTCGCGATTGCGCGCGCGCTGGCGATGCATCCGGACGTGATGCTGTTCGACGAACCGACGTCGGCGCTCGACCCGGAACTGGTGGGTGAAGTGCTGAAGGTGATGCAGAAGCTCGCCGAGGAAGGCCGCACGATGATCGTCGTCACGCACGAGATGGGCTTCGCGCGCAACGTGTCGAACCACGTGATGTTCCTGCACCAAGGCCGCGTCGAGGAAGAAGGCGTGCCGTCCGAGGTGTTTGCCAACCCGAAGAGCGAACGCCTGCGCGGATTCCTGTCCGGCAGCCTCAAGTAACGCGCACGAAACGCACGACGTTCGAACGGGCGCCTCGCGGCGCCCGTTTTGCGTTTACGTGGCATTTACGTGGCGTTCATGCGGCGCTCACCGGCGCGCTGTCGGCGAACGCGCGCAGTTCGTCGCCCGCGAGCCGGTAGCGCACCCATTCGCTCTGCGGCGCCGCGCCGACGCTCTCGTAGAAGCGGATCGCCGGCTCGTTCCAGTCGAGCACGCTCCATTCGAAACGCCCGCAGCCCGACTCGACCGCGATCCGCGCGAGCGCCTTCAGCAGCCGCAGCCCGGCGCCCGCGCCGCGAAAACGCGGCGACACGTACAGGTCCTCGAGATACAGCCCCTGCCGGGCGAGCCACGTCGAATACGAGAAGAAATACACGGCGAAGCCGGCCGGCTCGCCGTCGACCTCGCAGATCAGCGCACGCGCCGGCGATCCGTCGCCGAACAGGCTGCGCTCGAGCGACGCGGGCGTCGCGACCACTTCGTGCTCCGCCTTCTCGTAGACGGCCAGTTCGGTAATGAAACGCAGGATCTGCGGCACGTCGGCGACGGTGGCGGAACGAATGTCGATTTGCACGGGATGAGCCCTCCTCCGGCCCGGACTTGAAACGGAAAGCGGCGCCGCGCAGCCGCGCTGGCGCCAATCAGATCGTCATGCTACGTTCACGCAGCGCCTGCAGGAAGTGCAGGTTTTTCATCCTGACCTGAACATGATGCATCCCGATCTGCGCCGTCTCGACCTGAACCTGCTGCTCGTGTTCGACGCGCTGTACCGCCACCGCTCCGTCGCCGCGGCCGCGCACGAGCTCGCATTGAGCCCGTCCGCGCTGAGCCACGCGCTCGCGCGGTTGCGCGACGCGATCGGCGATGCCCTGTTCGTGCGCCTCGGCAACGAGATGCAGCCGACCGTGCGCGCCGACGACATCGCCACCTGGGCCGGCGACGCGCTCGACGCGATGTCGAAGGGGCTCGCCCGCGCGCGCCGCTTCGATCCCGCGCAAAGCGACCGCACGTTCGTGTTCGCGGCGACCGACTACACGGCATTCGCCGTGCTGCCGGCGTTTCTCGCGCGCATCCAGCATGTCGCGCCGCGGTTGCGGATCCGCGTCGTGCATTCCGACCGGAAGATTTCCGTCGACGAACTCGCGGCCGGCCGCATCGATTTCGCGCTCGGCTACCACGAGGAATCGGCGGCCGACGCGCCGGGCATCGAGGACTTCGACTGGTTCTCCGACGACTACGTCGTCATCGCGAGCGCCGCGCATCCGGACGTCCGCCGGCGGCTCACGCTCGACCAGTACCTGGCGGCACGCCACGTGGTCGTCACGCCGTGGAACG
Organism: Burkholderia sp. HAN2018; assembly: GCF_024704855.1. Taxonomy (NCBI): domain Bacteria; kingdom Pseudomonadati; phylum Pseudomonadota; class Betaproteobacteria; order Burkholderiales; family Burkholderiaceae; genus Burkholderia; species Burkholderia sp. HAN2018. The sequence goes on from NZ_QOBB01000071.1 coordinate 5,364, forward strand.
AGTCGCGCGGCGTCGTCGACCACGTGCTCGACCGGCTCGGCCTCGCACGGCAAGTCGCCGTGCAGTTGCCGACCGTGCTGGCCGCGCCGTTCGTGATTGCGGAATCCGCGCTGCTGATGACCGTGCCGAACCGCGCCGCGCAGGCGCTGCGGCACGCGGCGCCGATCCGCATCTTTCCGGCGCCGTTCGAGATCCCGCGCTACACCGTGAAGGTCTACTCGCACGCGAAGCACGCGCGCACCGATGCGCATCGCTGGATTCGCACGCAGTTGCTCGAAGCGAGGCCGGAGCCTGCCTGACCGGAGCGCGCCGGCGCACCGCGTCGCGCGTTGCCGTGCGAGCGCGACAGGCACGGGCCGGCGACGTCCGGTGCCCGCCCATTCATTACGAAATACTTACCAATTCGTCTTGTATGGCGCTTACGCCCGCGCCCCCTGCAACGTCAATAGTGGCAATCCTTGATCCATGTTTGCGAAAGTCGTGTCTCCCTTGTGGGACAAGGGTTTTCCGTTAATTGCAAACCCTCGGCGCACCTGTTGCCCACCGTGTTGCATGGCAATTTGGCGACAGGTGTTAGTCAAACAACGATTTCCATCGCCACAAAATTGTATTTTTGCTAAATTAGTAACCAAAGTAGCAAAACGAAGTTCGTGAAATGTAGTTTAGCTTCACGACACTACAAGGAGACCCCGCAGGCCGACCCGGCTGCGCGGGACCGCTCAACGGTTTTCCGTCCGCTTGCCCGCGTGCTGCGCTTACCGGCCCTGCACGAGGTCTCCCTGGTTATCCCGCTTTTGCCCGGCGCTCGCGCTCCGGGCATCTCGTGCAGTCTGGGTTGACTTTTTGACAGGGTATGGAGGAGATGATGAAGAAAGCTTTGGTCGCGGCCGCGCTGATGGCTGCTGGGGTGGTGACGGCGCACGCGCAGAGCAGCGTCACGCTGTATGGTCGCCTGGATGCCGGCCTCGAGTACCTGAACGGCCTGCAAAACGGCCACCAGGTGCGCGCGGAAAGCGGCGACTGGGGCACCAGCCTGTGGGGCTTGAAGGGCACCGAAGACATCGGCGGCGGCAACAAGATCCTGTTCCACCTCGAAGGTGCGTTCAATACGATGACGGGCGGCTTCAGCGGCTCGATCTGGGATCGTTATGCGACGGTCGGCATCTCGAACGACCGCTACGGTACGCTGCTGCTGGGTCGTGAACTCGCGATCGCCAACGGCGTGTGGGACTTCGACCCGTTCGGCCAGTCGGCCTGGTCGACGGCCTCGCTGGTGCGCGGCCGCAACTGGAACAAGACCAGCAACAACGTGTCGTACCAGTCGCCGCAGTTCTACGGCCTCGACTTCTACGGCCAGTTCTCGTTCTCCAACTCGACCAGCTTCAACGGCAACACGACGGCCGGCCAACCGGGCCGTGCAGCCGGCGCACAGGTCACCTATACGAATTCGCTGTTCCAGTTGCGCGGCATCTACGACGAAACGCGCGACAGCAACGGCCGCTTCTCGGACGTGTTCAACTACTCGCGTGAATACTTCGCGGGCGTGAACGTGTTCCTCGGCCAGTTCAAGGTTCAGGCCGCTTACCAGGCCTCGCGCGCGGACGGCAGCGGCGGCCCGGCAGTGAACGCCGGCGTGACGGGCACCCAGCAGGTCTGGGGCGGCGTGACGTGGCAGGCAACGCCGGCAGCGGCGCTGATCGCGGCCGTGTATCACGTGAACGCGAACCACGGCGGCGGCAACGCGAACATCTACACCGTCGGCGGCTCGTACAACATCTCGAAGCGCACGCTGTTCGACCTGCAGGTCGCGACGGTGCGCAACAGCAAGAACGCCAACTTCGGCCTGAACGCGAACGGCGCCGGTACGGCCGTGTCGACGGGCAACCCGAATCCGGGCGGCAGCCAGACCGGCGTCTACGCCGGCATCCAGCACCTGTTCTGATCAGGCGCCGTCAAAGAACGATTCGGCAACACTTTCCACGCTGCTGCGAGAGGCGCGTATCGGTGCGGTACCCAACCGGGTATCGCACCGTTTTTTATTGGCGGGGCCTGAAACGGCCCGCTGACGAATGCGGCGCTCAGACGGCCGCTTCGTTCTCTTCGCCGGTGCGGATGCGGATCACGCGCTCGACATCCGACACGAAGATCTTGCCGTCGCCGATCTTGCCGGTGCGCGCCGCGCCGATCACCGCGTCGATCACCTGGTCGACCTGCGCTTCCGCGACGACGACCTCGATCTTCATCTTCGGCAGGAAGTCGACGACGTATTCCGCGCCGCGATACAGCTCGGTATGCCCCTTCTGGCGGCCGAAGCCCTTCACTTCCGTCACGGTCAGGCCCGTGAGACCCACTTCGGCGAGCGCTTCGCGGACTTCGTCCAGCTTGAACGGCTTGATGATGGCAGTGATGCGTTTCATGGTGGTTGTCCCCCAATGCTCGTTTGGATGAAAAATCGCGACCCCGATTGTAAGCCTGCGAGCCGCATGCGGCCCAGCACGGCTCAGTCGAGGCGTTCGGTAAAACGTGACGTGATCGGGTAGCGCCAGTCGCGCCCGAATGCGCGATGCGTGACGCGAATGCCGATCGGCGCCTGGCGGCGCTTGTATTCGTTGATCTTGATGAGCCGCGTCACGCGTTCGACGTCCGCCTGCGCATACCCGGCCGCGACGATCTCGGCGAGCGGCCGATCCTCTTCCATGTACATCCGCATGATCGCGTCGAGTACGTCGTACGGCGGCAGGCTGTCCTGGTCGGTCTGGTTCTCGCGCAGCTCGGCCGACGGCGCACGCGTGAGGATCCGCTCGGGGATCACGTCGCGCAGGGCATAGTCGGCCGTTTCGTTGCGATAGCGGCAGAGCCGGTACACGAGCGTCTTCGCGATGTCCTTGATCACCGCGAAGCCGCCGGCCATGTCGCCGTACAGCGTGCAGTAGCCGACCGCCATCTCGCTCTTGTTGCCGGTCGTCAGCACGATCGAGCCGAACTTGTTCGACAGCGCCATCAGCAGCGTGCCGCGGATGCGCGCCTGGATGTTCTCTTCCGTCGCGTCTTCCGCGCGGCCCGCGAACTCGCCCGCGAGCGATGCGCGGAATGCGTCGAACATCGGCGCGATCGCGATCTCGTCGTAGCGCACGCCGACGCGCCGCGCCATGTCCGCCGCGTCGGTGGTCGAGATGCCGGCCGTGAAGCGCGACGGCATCATCACCGCGCGCACGCGCCCGGGCCCGAGCGCATCGCATGCGACCGCGAGCACCAGCGCCGAATCGACACCGCCCGACAGCCCGATCAGCACGCCCGGAAAGCCGTTCTTGCCGATGTAGTCGCGCACGCCGGTCACGAGCGCGCGGTACACCTGCGCGTCGGTCGACAGCTCGGGCGCGATCGCACCGGGCAGCGGCCGCGCGCCGTCGAATTCGACGATCGCGTGCCCTTCGTCGAACTGCGGCATCCTCGCGACGAGCGCGCCCTGCGCGTCGAGCACGAACGAGCCGCCGTCGAATACGAGTTCGTCCTGGCCACCGACGAGGTTCACGTACACCATCGGCAGCCCGGTTTCGCGAATCCGCGCGCGCAGGATGTCGACGCGCACCGCTTCCTTGTTCATGTGGTACGGCGAGCCGTTCGGGATCAGCAGCACCTGCGCGCCGGCCGCCTTCGCGATCTGCGCGGCCGATGCATGCCACGCATCCTCGCAGATGATCACGCCGTACTTCACGCCGTTCAGCTCGAACACGAGCGGCTCGGCGTCCGTCGCGAAGTAGCGCTTCTCGTCGAACACCTCGGTGTTGGGCAGGTCCTGCTTGCGGTAGGTGCCGACGATCTCGCCGCCGACGATCAGCGATACCGCGTTGTAGGTATCGGTGGGCGGCACGCCGCGCTCGATCGGGCGGTTTGCATTACCATCGACGGCTGGCGCATGCGGATCGCCGCCCGGCGCGCCGCGCAACGGATGGCCGACCAGCACCGCGAGCCCGTCGAACGCCTTCAAGGCGCCGGCGAGCGCGTCGAGCGCGGCCGCGGCCGCCGCGTAGAACGCCGGCCGCAGCAGCAGGTCTTCCGGCGGATAGCCGGACAGCGCAAGTTCGGGTGCGATCATCAACTGCGCACCATCGTTGTGCGCGGCGCGTGCGGCCGCGATGATCCGCGCGACGTTGCCGGCGAAATCGCCAACGGTGACGTTGATCTGGGCGAGAGCGAGTCGGGTCTTCATGGCGGGATTGGCGCAGCCCGGCGGCGCGCCCTGAACGGCTGACGAAATCGTCCCGGTGCGGGCCCGCGCAGGCCCTCGCATCCGGCGACACAGAACGGTACGGATTCACGCTTGAAACACGAACGCATCGATTATCGCACGGGCATCCTGTCGTCCCCCGCGGAGGTGCCGGCCGACGAATGGAACGCGCTGCTCGCCCGCGACGCGCAGCCGACGCCCTTCCTGCGCCACGAATTCCTCGACGCGCTGCACGTCGCGCGCTGCGCGGTCGACGACACCGGCTGGTCACCGCATTTCGTCACGCTGACCGACGAGCGCACCGGCCGCCTCGCGGCCGCCGCGCCCGTCTACGCGAAGCAGCATTCGTACGGCGAATACGTGTTCGACTGGGCCTGGGCCGACGCGTACCAGCGCAACGACCTGCCCTACTACCCGAAGCTGCTGTGCGCGGTGCCGTTCACGCCCGTGCAGGGCACGCGCCTGCTTGCGGCCGACGACGATGCGCGCCGCCGTCTCGCGGCCACGCTGCTCGCATTCGCCGAGCAGAGCGACGTGTCGTCGCTGCACGTGCTGTTCCCGACCGGCGACGAAGCGGCGCTCCTCGAATCGATGGGCATGATGCTGCGCGAAGGCGTGCAGTTCCACTGGATCAACGACGGCTACCGCCACTTCGACGATTTCCTCGGCACGCTCGAGCAGAAGAAGCGCAAGAACATCCGCGCGGAGCGGCGCAAGGTGCACGAGGCGGGCGTGACGTTCCGGCGGCTGACCGGCGACCGGATCACCGACGCCGACTGGCGCTTCTTCTCGCGCTGCTACCGGCAGACCTATCGCGAACACTATTCGAGCCCGTACCTGAACCTCGACTTCTTCCGCACGATCGGTGCGACGATGCCCGAGAACCTGCTGCTCGTGATCGCGGAAGCCGGCGGCCAGCCGATCGCGAGCGCACTCGCCGTCTACCGGCGCGGCGAGAATGGCGGCGGCACGCTGTACGGCCGCTACTGGGGAGCGGTCGAGCACGTGCCGTGCCTGCATTTCGAGACGGCCTACTACCAGCTGCTCGAATTCTGCATCGAGGCCGGGCTCGACACGTTCGAAGGCGGCGCGCAGGGCGAACACAAGCTCGCCCGCGGCTTCCTGCCGACCGTCACGCACTCCGCGCACTGGCTCGCGCACCCGGCATTCTCGGACGCCGTCGCGCGCTTTCTCGAACGCGAGACCGAGCATATCCACGCGTACGTCGACGAATTGCGCGAACACAATCCGTTCCGGCGCGGCGCCGGGTAACGACTGCGCGCCGGAACGTGCCGGCATGCGGCGAGACCACGACCGGCCTCGCCGCGTGCCGCGCGGCCGCCCGGCTCAGTGCGCGGCGAGCGTCTCCGTCGTCGACTGCGCCTGCGGGTCACGCGACGAAGCCGCCGCCGACAGCCCGTAGCTGCCCGCGGCGATCCGCCACGCATGCGCGTTCGCATCCCACACCGCGAAGCGCCGCGCCGGCACCGCAACGCTGACGGTACGCGCCTCGCCCGGCTGCAGCGCGACCTTGGTCCAGCCGACGAGGCGCTTCGGCGGTTCGCCGAGCGACGCGGGCAGTGCCGCGTAGATCTGCACCGTCTGCGCGCCGGCCCGCGCGCCGGTGTTCGTCACCGTCACGCCGACCGTCACGTTGCCTGCCGCATCGGCCCGCGCGGACATCGCCGACAACGCATACGTCGTGTACGACAGCCCGTAGCCGAACGGGAACAGCGGCTCGATCGCCTTCGCGTCGAACCAGCGATAGCCGTACGCGAGCCCTTCCGCGTAGACGGTCTGCGTGCGCGACGGATCGATCGCCGGCTGCGGCAGGTCGGCCTCCTGCTTCGGGAACGTCAGCGGCAGCCGGCCCGACGGGTTCGCATCGCCGAACAGCAGGTCGGCGATCGCCTGGCCGCCCTGCGCGCCGGGATACCACGCTTCGAGCACGCCATGCACGTTCGCGAGCCACGGCATCAGCACGGGGCTGCCGTTCTCGAGCACGACGATCACGCGCTTCGCCTTCGCCGCGACCGCCGCGATCAGCGCGTTCTGGTCGTATTGCTGGTTGTACGGATCGGCCTTCGCATCGGGCAGCGACAGGCTCGCGAGGTCGAGCCCTTCCGTCTGCCACTGCGTCGCGAACACGATCGCGACATCGGCCTGCGCGGCCGCGCTCGCCGCGGCATTCGCGTCGGTTCCGTCGAGGTAGCTGACCGCCGCGTTCGGCGCCTTCGCGCGGATCGCCGCGAGCGGCGCGGACTTGTACCACGTCGCACAGCCGCCGAACAGCGTGTCGGCGGGTTGCTGGCAGGTCGTCACCGCATTGCCGTCGATCGCCGGCACCGCGCCCGAGCCGCCGCCCGACAGCACGCCCGCGTCCGCATGCCCGCCGATCACGACGACCGACTTCAGCGCGCCGGCCGCCAGCGGCAGCACGGGCTGCGCATCGCCGGGCGCGGCCGCGTTCTTCAGCAGCACCGCGGATTGCCGCGCGATCGCGAGCGCATCGGCGTTGCCGGCCGCTTCGTCGATCGCGCCGCCCGGCTTCGGCGGTGCGTCCATCACGCCGATGCGGATCAGCGTGCGCAGCTTGCGCTGCACCATGTCGTTCAGCCGCGCGGCCGACACGCTGCCGGCCTGCAGCGCCGCACGCAGCTTCGTGTTGAAGAACGAGCCGAGCGGTGCGTTGTTGTCGTCCGCCGCGCCCGGCTCCTCCTCGTCGAGCCCCGCCTGCACGGCCGCGACCGTCGAATGCGTCGCGCCCCAGTCGGACTGCACGACGCCCTTGAAGCCCCATTCGTTCTTCAGCACCGTGGTCAGCAGATACGGGTTCTCGCACGCGTACACGCCGTTCAGCTTGTTGTACGAGCACATCACGTTGCCCGGCTGGCCGTCCTTCACGCCGATCTCGAACGCGAGCAGTTCGGCCTCGCGCATGGTCCGCTCGTCGACGACCGAATCGATCGTCATCCGGTTGGTTTCCTGGTCGTTGAACGCGAAATGCTTGATCGTCGCGATCACCTTCTGCGCCTGCGTCGCTTGCGTGCGCGCGGCACTCAGCGTACCCGCGAGCACCGGATCCTCGCCCATGTATTCGAACGTGCGGCCGTTGCGCGGCTCGCGTGCGAGGTTCACGCCGCCGCCGAGCCCTTCCGCGAACCCGAGCGCACGCAGTTCGAGCGCGATACGCGTGCCGTAGGTGCCGGCGAGCGCCGGGTCCCACGTCGCCGCGAGCGCGACCGGTGCGGGCAGCGCGGTCACGCGCGCGTTCTTCACGTTCACGCCGCCAGCCGAATCGGCGCTGCTGACGGCCGGAATGCCGAGCCGCGGCACGCCCGGGATGTAGCTCGCGCCATTGAGTGCATCGGCCGGGAACGGGCCGCCCAGGTCGAGCGCCGGCAGGCCCGTGCCGTGCACGAGCTGCAGTTTCTCGTCGGTCGTCAGTTGCGCGACGAGCGCGGCCGCGCGCTGGTCGGCCGCGGCATCGGGGTCGGCCGGCGCGGCCGGACCCGCGTGGATGTCGTCGCCGCCGCACGACGCGAGCAGCACCGTGAGCGCGCACGCGGACGCAATCGTCGAACACCGGAACAGCGAAGTTTTCATTGATCCTCCTGAATCGTTCTGTTGTACTTGTCGCCACACTCCAGCGTCCGAGTCTAAAAATTGACCGGTCACCACGCTTGACCGGCAGGAGCATGCGTTGACCTCTCGCAGCGGGGACAAACCCGAACGGCATGACGAAGGGGGACAGACATGGAGTTGCAACAGAAATCGGTATCCGTGCGGATCTACCGCTGGCTGTGCGAAGACGCGCGCGCGAACGGCATCGATCTCGCACCGCTTTACGACACGCTCGGCATCGGTCCGGCCGAGCTTGCCGACGACACGCGCCGCATCGCGGGCGACCGGCACGTCGCCGCGATGCGGCTCACGAGCGCATGGCCGCTGTCGTGGCATCGCCCGCCGCCGCAGGTCGTGCCGTGGCTCGCGCCGTTCCCGGAACTCGCGGGCGTCACGTGCAACGCGGCGACACTGCGCGACGCGCTGCACGGCTACCTGCACTATCGCGAGCTGATCGGCAACGTCGACTGGGTCTTCGCGCACGAGAACGGCGACGCGATCGCGCTCGAATACGTGAACGAAGGCGACGGCCGGCACGCGGGCAGCGCGTTCGCGAACCTCGCGATCCTCGCCGCGCTCGCCCGCCTGTACGATCCGCACGTGTGCGTCGACGACGCCGCCTTCGCCGGCCGCCCGTTCGCACCCGCCGCCGCGCTGCGCGACATGCTCGGCGCACCGATGTCGTTCGATGCCGCGCACAACCGCATCGTGCTGCGCTCCGCGCACTTCGACACGCCGTTCGAACGCTACAACGCGCCGCTCGCCGGCATTCAGCGTCACGCGGCCGACGCCGCGCGCGAGCGTGTACGCGTGCGCTCGACGTTCGGCTCGTCGGTCGAGCAATGCGTGCGCGACTGGCTGCGTACCGCCGACGAAGCCGATGTACCGACCGACACGCTGATGCAGCACGTGTGCACGCGCTTCGCGATGTCGCGCTGGACGCTGCGCCGGCGGCTGCATCGCGAGGCGGTCGGCTTTCATGCGCTCGTCGCGCAGGCGCGGCTCGGCGAGGCGCGCGACCTGCTGCTGAATACGCAACTGCCGATCGGCGAGATCGGCGTGCGCGTCGGCTTCCGTTCGACGAGCGCGTTCACGCGCTTCTTCACGCGCGAACTCGGCGCGGCGCCGAGCCGTTTTCGCGACGGGCACGGCGATCGATGGCGTTGACGCGCGCCTTTTCTGAGACACTGGCGGCTTCGCATCCCGCCGCCCTGCCATGTCCTGGTTTCTGTACCTGATCGAATGCGCCGACGACAGCGTCTACACGGGCATCACGACCGATGTCGCCGCGCGCTTCGACGAGCACGCGTCCGGCAAGGGCGCGCGCTACACGCGCTCGCGCAAGCCGCGCGCGGTGCTCGCGTCGTTCCCGCTGCCCGACCGGTCGATCGCATCGCGTGCCGAGTACTGGGTGAAGCGGCTCACGGCCGCGCAGAAACGCGAACTGGCGGCCGGGATCCGGACGCTCGAGTCGGTATTGCCGGCCGGGATGTCGATCGACGGGAACGTCGATGCGGCCGGGTTGAAGGCCGGGTTGAAGGCCGGTAAGCGCGGGCAGAAGAAGGCGAAGGCGCAGTCTGTCGACATCGCGACGCAGGCCGCTGAAACGGACAAGCCCGTCAAGAAAACCGCGAAGGCCGCGAATGACGGGAACGCGTCCACGCCCGCAAAAACCGTGAAGCGCGGACAGGCCGCGCAGGCGCCCAAGAAGACCAAGGCCACGCCTGCCACGAAGCGTGTGAAGACCGACGACGCGGCCGAAGTGAAAAAGGGCCCGTCTCGCGGCAAATCGGCCACGAAGGCCACGAAGGCCGCACCGAAGCAGAAAGCGCCGGCAGCCGGCGGCAAGTCCGTCGCCAAACCACGCACCGACGTTGCTGCCGCGCCGGCGCGCAGCCGTGCATCGGCAACAAAGACCACCACCGACACGGTCGAAACCCCGGCGAATCCGGTCACCGCCACCGGCCGCGCCACGCGCGCGAATCGTGCGAGAAGCGCATCGAACGCAAACGCCCTGCCTGCGCCGGCCCCCGCGCGCCCCCGAAAGAAGGCCACCCCGGGCGCCGGCCCGCGCACAAAACAAAACCGCGCGGCCTCCTGACGAGACACGCGCGGTTTGCGTTCCGAACGAACCGGCCGCGAGGCCGGCCAGCCGGCTTACTTCTTGTAGTTCGCTGCGCCGTCGGCGATTTCCTTGTGCGCGGCTTCGATGCCGGCCCAGCCTTCGACCTTCACCCACTTGCCCTTCTCGAGCGCCTTGTATTGCTCGAAGAAGTGCTTGATCTGGTCCTTCAGGTACTCGGGCACGTCGTCGATCGACTTCAGGTTGGCCGTCATCGGGCAGACCTTGTCGTGCGGCACCGCGACCAGCTTCGCGTCGACGCCCGACTCGTCGGTCATCTGCAGCATGCCGAGCACGCGCGAACGCACGATCGAGCCGGCCAGCAGCGGGAACGGCGTGATCACCAGCACGTCGACCGGATCGCCGTCGCCCGACAGCGTCTGCGGGATGTAGCCGTAGTTCACCGGATAGCGCATGCCCGTGCCGATGAAACGGTCGACGACGAGGAGGCCCAGTTCCTTGTCCGCCTCGTACTTCACCGGGTCGCTTTGCGCGGGAATCTCGATGATCACGTTGAAATCTTGCGGCAGGTCCTTGCCGGCCGGAACATGGTTGAAGCTCATGAGCACTCTCTGTAGGTCGATGGGAATTCGGGACAGGGCGCCGCGGCCGATGCATCGCCGCAGGCGTCCCCCAACGGAATGCGCCATTATAGCCAATCGACCGGTGGCGTCCGGATGACGATCGGCGCGATAATCGTTCCCGATGTCCGGCCGTCGAACCACCGGCCGCGTTGCATGGAATCGGCGTCGGCGCCGGAGCACCGTCGGCGGTCGACGCGAAGACAGGAGCACGCATGGAAGAGGCGAAGCACTTCATCGCAGGCGAATGGACGTTGCCTGCGCAACTGGAAACCATCGCGGTCGTCGATCCGTCCGACGGCCAGCCGTTCGCAGCCATTGCCCGCGGCACGGCGCCCGACATCGAGCGCGCGGTCGCCGCGGCCCGCGACGCTTTCGCCGGCCCATGGGGCGCCAAAAGCGCCGCCGAGCGCGGCCGCGTGCTGATGCGGCTGTCGGCGCGCGTGGCCGATTCCCTCGAGGAACTCGCCACGATCGAGGCACGCGACACCGGCAAGCCGCTCAAGCAGGCACGCGCGGATGCCGCCGCGCTCGCGCGCTACTTCGAGTTCTACGCAGGCGCGGCCGACAAGCTGCACGGCGAAACCCTTCCCTACCAAGCCGGCTACACCGTGCTGACGGTGCGCGAGCCGCACGGCGTCACGGGCCACATCGTGCCGTGGAACTACCCGATGCAGATTTTCGGGCGCAGCGTCGGCGCCGCGCTCGCGGCCGGCAACGCATGCGTCGTCAAGCCGGCCGAGGACGCATGCCTGTCGTTGCTGCGCGTTGCCGAGCTGGCCGCCGAGGCCGGGCTGCCGGCCGGCGCGCTGAACATCGTCACCGGCTACGGTCATGAGGCCGGCGCCGCGCTCGCGCGCCATCCCGGCATCGACCACATCTCGTTCACGGGCTCCCCGGCCACCGGCAAGCTGGTCACGCAGATGGCGGCCGAGAACCACGTACCCGTCACGCTCGAACTCGGCGGCAAGTCGCCGCAGATCGTGTTCGCCGATGCCGACCTCGAGGCGGCGCTGCCCGTGCTCGTGTCGGCGATCGTGCAGAACGGCGGGCAGACCTGCTCGGCCGGCAGCCGCGTGCTGATCGAGCGCGCGGTGTACGAGCCGCTCGTCGAGCGGCTCGCCACCGCGTTCAACGGGCTGCGCGTCGGCCCGAGCCGCGCCGACCTCGACTGCGGCCCGCTGATCAACGCGAAGCAGCAGCAGCGCGTGTGGGATTTCCTGTCCGACGCGCAGCACGACGGCATTCCGATGGCCGCGCATGGGCAGGTCGTCGCCGAGGCACCCGAAAGCGGCTTCTACCAGGCACCCGCGCTGTTGCGCGACGTGCCGCCGTCGCACCGGCTCGCGCAGGAGGAAGTGTTCGGCCCCGTGCTCGCCGCGATGCGTTTCGTCGACGAAGACGAAGCCGTCGCGCTGGCGAACGGCACGCCGTACGGCCTCGTCGCGGGCATCTGGACGCGCGACGGCGCACGCCAGATGCGTATCGCGCGGCGCCTGCGGGCCGGCCAGGTGTTCATCAACAACTATGGCGCGGGCGGCGGCGTCGAGCTGCCGTTCGGCGGTGTCGGCCATTCGGGGCATGGCCGCGAGAAAGGCTTCGAGGCACTGTACGGCTTCACCGCGCTGAAAACGATCGCGATCCGGCACGGCTGAACACGCGGCATGCGGCCGGCAGCGCGCGGCCGCATGCCGAAGCACGACGACACTAAATCCAGCACAGGAGACACACCATGCGGTTGAGCGGCAAGACGGCCATCGTCACGGGCGGCGGCTCGGGGTTCGGCGAAGGCATCGCGAAGACATATGCGCGCGAAGGCGCGAACGTCGTCGTCAACGACCTGAACGGCGCGGCGGCCGAGCGTGTCGCGAGCGAGATCGCGCTCGCGGGCGGCAAGGCAATCGCGGTGGCCGGCGACGTGTCGCGGCAGGACGACTGGCACGCGCTGCTGCAGGCGACGCTCGACGATTTCCACGCGGTGCAGATCGTCGTGAACAACGCGGGCACCACGCACCGCAACAAGCCGGTGCTCGACGTGACGGAAGCCGAATTCGACCGCGTGTACGCGGTCAACATGAAAAGCCTGTTCTGGTGCGTGCAGACCTTCGTTCCGTACTTCCGCGAGCGGGGCGGCGGCGTGTTCGTGAACGTCGCGTCGACGGCCGGCGTGCGGCCGCGGCCGGGCCTCGTCTGGTACAACAGCACGAAGGGCGCGATGATCACCGCGAGCAAGTCGCTCGCGGCCGAACTCGGCGCCGACCGCATCCGCGTGAACTGCATCAACCCCGTGCTCGGCGAAACCGCGTTGATGACGGAATTCATGGGCTGCGAGGATACCCCCGAGAACCGCAGCCGCTTCCTCGCGACGATCCCGCTCGGCCGCTTCTCGACGCCGCAGGACATCGCGAACGCGGCGCTGTACCTGGCATCCGACGAGGCCGAGTTCATCACGGGCGTCTGTCTCGAAGTCGACGGCGGGCGCTGCATCTAGCCGTATCCCCCTTGCCGCAGCGTGCCGCGGCCGGCAACCGCCGCGGCACACGCGCATGGCTTCGCACGACTCCGGACCAGGCACCGCTACGCCTTCTCCGGCCAATTACAAGGACAGGAGACAACATGGCAACATCGACGCAATCGCTGCCGGGCTCGTCCGGCGCATTCGAGGAAGCAACCTATCGCAAGGTGTCGTGGCGGCTCGTGCCGCTCCTGCTGCTGTGCTACGTGGTCGCGTATCTCGACCGCGTGAACGTCGGCTTCGCGAAGCTGCAGATGGCGAGCGACCTGAATCTCAGCGACACCGTCTACGGGCTCGGCGCCGGGATCTTCTTCTTCGGCTATTTCCTCTTCGAAGTGCCGAGCAACATCATCCTGCACAAGGTCGGCGCGCGCGTGTGGATCGCCCGCATCATGGCGACGTGGGGCGTGATCTCGATCCTGACGATGTTCGTCACGACGCCCGCGATGTTCTACGTGATGCGCTTCCTGCTCGGCGTCGCCGAGGCAGGCTTCTTCCCCGGCGTGATCCTCTACCTCACCTACTGGTATCCCGCGCACCGGCGCGGCCGGATGACGACGTTCTTCATGACGGCGGTCGCGTTGTCCGGCGTGATCGGCGGACCGATCTCCGGCTTCATCCTGAAGGCATTCGACGGCGTGAGCGGCTGGCACGGCTGGCAATGGCTGTTCCTGCTCGAAGGCATCCCGTCGGTGCTCGCCGGCGTGCTCGTGTTCTTCTCGCTCGACGAGCGGATCTCGAAGGCGAAGTGGCTGACCGACGAGGAAAAGGCGCTGCTCACCCGCAACGTCGACGCGGAGGAAGCGACCAAGGAAGACCTGCCGCTCGGCACCGTGATGTCGAGCCCGCGCGTGTGGCTGATGGCGCTGATCTATTTCTCGTTCGTGATGGGGCTCTACGGCGTCGGCTTCTGGCTGCCGACGATCATCAAGGCCACCGGCGTGACCGACACGTTCATGATCGGCCTGCTGTCGGCGATTCCGTATGCGGCCGCGGTGGTCGCGATGATCCTGATCGCGCGCAGCGCGGACCGGCACCGCGAACGCCGCTGGCACGTCGCGATTCCGGCCGCGATCGGCGCGCTCGGGCTCGTGCTGTCGGTGGTCTGGGCGCACCAGACCGCGCTCGCGATGCTCGGCCTCACGCTCGCGACGATCGGCATCCTGACCACTCTGCCGCTGTTCTGGAGCCTGCCGACCGCGTTCCTCGGCGGCACGGCGGCCGCTGCCGGCATCGCGATGATCAACTCGATCGGCAACCTCGCCGGCTTCCTGAGCCCGTACCTGATGGGCTGGCTCAAGCAGGCGACGGGCGCCAACGATTCGGGCATGTACATGCTCGCCGGGTTCCTCGTGCTCGGCGGGCTGCTCGCGCTGTCGGTGCCGAAGCGGCTGGTCGACAAATGACGCGGGGCGCATCGGCGCCCCCCTGCCGGCGGACGATCCGCCCCGGAAACGCCCCGCTGGCCGGAACCGCTCCGGCCAGCGGGGCGTTTCTGCTTCCACATGCGTGCCGACCGGACGATGCCGGCTCGGCATCCCGCCAGGGCTGATGCCATAATCTCCACAATACTCCCTAACGATCCTAATTTCATGGAACAATAGGGAGTATATTGAGCATCACGAGCCGATCATGTTCCATACCGTCGACGAGTCCGCCGCCCGCCTGCGCCTCCACCCGAAGACCGTCCTGCGCTTCATCCGCGAGGGCAAGCTGCGTGCGACGCGGGTCGGCCGCGCCTACCGCATCCTCGACACCGACCTCGCCGCGTTCGCGCAAACCGAGCCGCCCGCGCCCGTGCCGCGTGCGGTGCGCGTCACCAGCATCGTCGACATTCCGGACGCGTCGCAGTCGCTGCACCAGTACCTGTCGCGATCGCTGCATGCGATGGCGTCCGGCCGCACGTCGTACGTCGACCCCGTGCGGATCGACGTCACGTTCGATCCCGCCGCGAGCCAGGTCAAGATCATCGTCGCCGCGACGCCGGCCGACACGGCCGTGCTGATGTCGTCGCTCGAGGCGCTGCTGCAGCAAAGCGGGACATGAGCGCGATCTTCAGGTCGCCACGCCATGCACGCGCCATTCGCGCGGCTTACGACGCCGCGCTGTCGCACTGGCCGGCCGGGCATCGGCGCGTCACCGTGCAGACGCGCCATGGCGCGACGCACGTGATCGCCTGCGGCCCCGAGCACGCGCCGCCGGTCGTGCTGATCCACGGCGCGCAGACGACGGCGGCGAGCTGGCAGCATTACGCGGCGCAATGGTCGACACACTTCCGGCTCCATGCGATCGACGTGATCGGCGAAGCAGGACCGAGCGCGCCGTCGCGACTGCCGCTTGCGGGCGACGCGCATGCGCAGTGGCTCGACGACGTGCTGGACGGCCTGCAGGTGTCACGTGCCGCGTTCGTCGGCATCTCGCTCGGGGCGCGAACGGCGCTCGACTTCACGTTGCGGCGGCCGGCACGCGTGACGCGGCTCGCGCTGCTCTGCCCGTCCGGCATCGGCCGGCAGAAGCGGTTTCTATGGTGGGCGCTGCCGCTGTTGCTGCTCGGCGATGCCGGGCGCGCATGCGTGCGACGGCGCGTGCTCGGCCGCCTGCCGCCCGCGTCGACGGCGGCCGAGCGTGACACGCTCGCGCTGATGCACGCCGTCGACCGCGGGTTTCGCCCGCGCATCGAACCGATTCCGGTGTTCGCCGACAACGTGCTGCGCACGCTGTCGGTGCCCACGCTGGCGATCGTCGGCGGCCGCGACGTGATGCTCGACTCGCGCGACACGCGTGAGCGCCTGACGCGTCTCGTGCCGCACGCGCAGATCCTGTTTCTTCCCGAGCAGCCCCACTTCATCCGCGGGCAACGCGACACCGTACTCGCGTTTCTCGCGTCGACGGAAACCATCGACATGCCCCACCGAATCGTTCAGGCAGCCGGCCGCCGCGTGCTGGTCCGTGATCCCTCCGCCGCCCCCGTGCAGCGGGAAAGCGATGCGCTCGACCTCGTCGCCCTCGCGCACGAGCACGAAGCCGACTGGATCGCGGTGCCCGCGGACGCGCTGCACGACGACTTCTATCGGCTCGAAAGCGGCCTCGCGGGCGCCGTCCTGCAGAAGCTCGTCAACTACGGCGTCAGGCTCGGCGTGGTCGGCGACATCGAGCGCTGGCTCACCCGCAGCGAAGCGTTCCGCGCACTCGTGCGCGAATCGAATCGCGGGCAATCGGTGTGGTTCGTCGCCAGCGAGGACGACCTGCTGCGCAAGCTCGGCGCATGACGTGTCGTCCAGGCCCGCCCTGGACGAAAAAAAGCCCCGAAGGCCTTCCGGCATTCGGGGCTTTCTTGCGCGGGTTGCGCGCGCCGCCTGCGGCAGGCAGCCACGCCGCCCGCGTCAGACCACGGTGATCGCGAGCGCGCTTTCGCGGTAGTGCTTCGCGGCCTTGTCGGTTTCGCCGAGATGCTCGAACAGGCGCGCGAGCGCACGATGCGCACGCACCTTCAGCGCCTCGTTGTCGGCGAGCTTCAGCGCCGATTCGAGGAACGACTGCGCCTTGCCCCACAGCTGCTGCTGCTGGCACAGGCGGCCGAGCGCGAACAGCAGGTCGGCATCCTCCGGGTGATCCTTCTTCCACCCTTCGGCCTTCTGGATCAGCGGCAGCGCATCGGCGCCGGCCGTATCCGGGTAACGGCGCAGCAGGCGCGCATCCCAGTTGTGGGCAAGCGCGTCCTCGACGATGCGACGTGCTTCGTTGCGGCGCTCGAGCGGAACGAGAAGATCGGCCGCGAGATCGGCGAGACGCGGCGACTGGCGCTCGACCGGCGACAGCGACTGCCACACCTCGAGCAGCGCGTCCGGGTCGTGCCGGCGTTCGCGCAGCAGGTTTTCCGCAGCCTGCTGGCGCAGCCGCACGGCCGCGGCCGGATGCAGCGCCTCGCGCTTCTCGAGCGCCTTCGCGAGCTTCAGCACCTCGGCCCAGTTCTTCAGCTGCTGCTGCGCGCGCAGTGCAACCTGCTGCGCATGGATACGCTTGCCGCCCGCCTGCAGATCGGCCAGCGCGGCGAGCGCGCCGTCGGCATCGCGCGCGTCCGCGCGCATGTCGGCCGCGGCGAGCAGCCGTGCGTCCTGCCACTCGGGTGCGTCGACCTTCGACAGCCAGTCGTCGCGACGCGTGTACTCGTGCATCCGGTGCGCGGCAGTCGCCGCGACGAGACTCGCCGCGCCCTGGTTCGCGTCGACCGACAGCGCTTCACGCGCGGCCTTCTCCGCGCGCGAGAAGCGGCCCGCGTACAGGTTCGCGATCGCGTCGCGCAGCGATGCCTGCGCCTTCTCGTTGCGCGAACGCGCACGATACGCGGCGACCCGCTGCGGCATGCGCCAGATGTTGCGCACGATGCGCAGCAGCGCATACACGACGATGAACAGCACGACGATGGCGATCACGAACAGGTTCAGCGACACGTCGATCCGGTACGGCGGATAGACGAGCAGCACCTGCCCCGCGTCGAAACGGCCGACGGTGGCGAGCGCAGCGGCGATCGCGAACAGGACCGCGAGCCAGACGATTCCTCGAAGCGTCATCGTTACCCCCGGCTCTTGAACTGCTGAACGGCGTTCAGGCTCGTGTTCAGGTTCGGCACCGCGACCGTCAGCGATGCGCCGTCAACCTGCTTGAGCAGATCCTCGACGGTCTGCGTGTCCTTCGATGCCTGGTCGAAATACTTCCCGAGCGACGCCTGCGCGGCGTGCAGGTCGGCCTTCATCGCGCCGTCGTTGCGCGCGAGCAGCGACAGGCGCGCGGTCAGCAGGCGCAGCTTCACGTTCTCGCGCACGAAGTAACCCTGGTCGGGCGACGCGAGCATCGCGTCCGCGTTGTCGATCCGGCGCACCTGCACGAGCCCCCTCAGCTGCTGGCCGAGGCCGGCCGAGAAGTCGTGCCACCACACCTTCCAGCGCGGCTCGCCGGCCACGGCCGACGATGCAGCCACGGCCGGCGCGGCCTTCGGCGCTTCGTGCGGGACGATCGCCTCGCCGGACAGCGGCAGCGCGTCGATCTTCGCGATCGCGTCGTCGAGCTTGATCGCGAGGCCCGTGAGGTCGGCCGCCGGTGCGGCCTTCAGCTTCTCGATGTCCAGCGCGAGCGCCTTGCGCACCGTGACGGCCTGCGCGCTCTGCGAGGTGGCGAGGCGTGCGTCGGCATTCTGCAGCGCGATCAGCGCGAGCTGCGTGTTGCCGGTCAGCTGAAGCTGCTGGCTCGCGCTCGACAGCATCTGGTCGACTTCCTCGAGCATCCACGCATCGCGGTTGCGCGACAGGTCCTGGTATTGCTGCTGCAGCGCCTGCTGCGCGCTCTGCGCGTCGGCGAGCTTGCCGTCGAGCTGCGCGAGCTGCGTGTCGACCTGGTGCGTACTCGCCAGCGCCTGCTCGGTCTTCATCCGCGTTTCGGCCGTCTGCGCGTCGAGCGCCTTCTGGCGCGCGACGAACGTGCCATCGAGCCGGTCGATCTTGCGGTTCAGCGCGTAGCCGCCGACGCCCGCCGCGCAGCCGAGCACGACGACGACGAACCACAGCACCGCGCTGCCGCCGCGGCGCGCGGGTGGTTCGGACGCCATATAGGCAGGACGGGACGGCGGTGCGGATGCAGCGGCCGGCTGGGAAGCGACGCTTTTGGAATCGTTGGTATCTGTCATGCGTTTAGTCACCGGTGCGGCTGTCGCCGGTTGGACGGCCTCGTCGGCCATCGTTCGAAACGCGCGGACGATGCGCTCATCGCCCGCGCCGGTCAGCGTAATCCTATCAAAACCCAATGCGCGCGCGGTCTGCTCGATTCGCGGATGCGGCGTGACGAGCGGCACATGCTTCAGCGCGGCGATCTCGGCATCGTTCAGATGCGTCCGCGCGAGTTCGTGCAGGTTGCGCACGCCCTCCGAGCTCGTGACGAGCCACGCATGCGGTTCGCCGTCGAGCAGCGCATGCACGCGCTCCCACGCGCCGACGCGCGGCTCGGGCACGACGCGCCGGTACGCGGCAACGAGCGTGACGTCCGCGCCGGCTTCGCGCAGCCGGTCGGCGAGCCATTCGCGCCCGCCGTCGCCGCGTACGATCAGCACGCGCTTGCCCGCCAGCGCGGGCGCGCCGCCGAATTCGGCCTCGATGCACGCGAACAGGCTTTCCGAATCGTAATGGGGTACGCCGCCGTCGGCCGGCGCCTGCGGTGCGATCACGCGATGCGCGGGCGCCGCGATGCCGTGACGCTCGAGCGCCGCAACGCTGCCGGGCCCGACCACGCCGACCGGCAGCGCGTTCGGCCAGATCGCGCCGTACTGCGCGAGCGCGCGGTCGATCGCGTTCGGCGACACGAAAATCACCAGCGCGTAATCGGCGAGCGCCGCGAACGCGGCGTCGAGCGGCGCCGGATCGTCGACGGGCGCAATATCGATCAACGGGAATTCGAGCACGTCGCAACCAGCCTCGGCCAGTTGTGACGCGAGCGCGCCGGACTGGCCGTCCGGGCGCGTCAGGACAGCGGTGAACGCGCGCGCGCCGCCCGCCATCAGGCGTCGCCCTTGCCGGCGGCCTGCGAGCCCGCGAGCAGCGCCTGGACGATCTCGAGCGCGCCTTGCGCCTCGAGTTCGTCGGACACGGCGCGGCCGAGCGCGAGCGCATCGGCGACGCTCATGACGGCCCCGCACTCCTCGGCGGTCAGCACGCGCTTGCCGTCGGTCGTCGACACGCGGCCCGTCAGGTACAGCTCGCCCGCGCGCCACACCGCATGCGCGGCGAGCGGCACCTCGCAGCTGCCGCCGAGCGCGCGCGACACCATCCGCTCGGCCTCGACCGCGAGCGCGGTCTGCGGGTCGTGCAGCGGTGCGAGCCACGCGGCGACGTCGTCGCGGTGCGACGCGATCTCGATGCCGAGCGCGCCCTGGCCCGCGGCGGGCGGGCTCGCGTCGACGTCGAGCAGCGCGCGGATCCGCGCTTCGAGGCCGAGGCGCTTCAGGCCGGCGGCCGCCAGGATGATCGCCGCGTAATCGCCGCGATCGAGCTTCGCCAGGCGCGTGTCGAGGTTGCCGCGCAGCGGCAGCACGTCCAGGTGCGGGTAGCGCGAGCGCAGCATCGCCTCGCGGCGCAGGCTCGACGTGCCGACCACGGCGCCGGCCGGCAGCGCGTCGAGCGACGCGTAGTCGTTCGACACGAACGCATCGCGCGGGTCCTCGCGCTCCATGATCGCGGCAAGCGAGAAGCCTTCCGGCAGCGCCATCGGCACGTCCTTCAGCGAATGCACGGCGAGATCGGCGCGGCCGTCGGCCAGCGCGGCCTCCAGTTCCTTCACGAACAGGCCCTTGCCGCCGACCTTCGACAGCGTGCGATCGAGAATCTGGTCGCCGCGCGTCGTCATTCCGAGGATTTTCACGTCACAAGCTGGATATAATTTGCGCAGCGCATCACGCACATGTTCGGCTTGCCACATCGCCAGGCGGCTCTCGCGCGAAGCAATCGTCAACGTCGCGGGCGGCTGTGCCTGTTGCGGCCCGGCCGCAGGAGTCTCGGAATTCATTGCTGGAACATCGAAGGACGGGATTGAAGATCGAACAATGGTAGCACGCACGCCCCCGCCCGCCCGGGCCCGGAGCCTGCGTCCGGCCTGCCGCCGGGCGGGTCGCGGCGCCGATGTGCGGATGTGCCGCACGTAGCTGGTTGCTTGACCGCAGTTTCGCAGTTTCCGCAGTTCCTTTTGACTCGAGCTTTCCCAAGGAAACCCATCGTGAAGTCTTCCGGATCGGCGCGTACGGCGCGCCGCAATGCTGCCCTGTCCTCCTCCGACGCCTCGACGGACACCGTCGCCACCGCCGCGAACGGCCGTGCGAAAACGGCAACGAAACCGAAAGACCCGATACGTCAGACAAAACGCACGGCGAAAGCCGCCGGCCCGGCCGCCCGCACGGCCGGTGCGACGAAGGCCGGCACCCGCACGCGCGACGACAAGGACGGCCCGCTGTTCGACGACATCCGCTTTCTCGGCCGCCTGCTCGGCGACGTCGTGCGCGAGCAGGAAGGCGACACCGTGTTCGACGTCGTCGAGACGATCCGCCAGACCGCCGTCAAGTTCCGCCGCGAGGACGACAGCGAAGCCGCGCAGACGCTCGAGAAGAAGCTGCGCAAGCTGACGCCGGAGCAGACGGTGAGCGTCGTGCGCGCGTTCAGCTATTTCTCGCACCTCGCGAACATCGCGGAAGACCGCCACCACAACCGCCGCCGCCGCATCCACGCGCTGGCCGGCTCCGCGTCACAGCCCGGCACGGTCGCGTACGCACTCGAGCAGCTGAAAACGACCGGCAACGCGTCGAAGCGACTGCTGCAGCGCTTCTTCGACGATGCGCTGATCGTGCCGGTGCTGACCGCGCACCCGACCGAAGTGCAGCGCAAGAGCATCCTCGACGCGCAGCACGACATCGCGCGCCTGCTCGCCGAGCGCGACCAGGAGCTGACCAGCCGCGAGCGCCAGTACAACGAATCGATGCTGCGCGCACGCGTCACCACGCTGTGGCAGACGCGCATGCTGCGCGACGCGCGCCTGACGGTCGGCGACGAAATCGAGAACGCGCTGTCGTACTACCGCGCGACGTTCCTCGACGAACTGCCGGCGCTGTACGGCGACATCGAGGCCGCGCTCGCCGAGCACGGCCTGTCCGCGCGCGTACCCGCGTTCTTCCAGATGGGCAGCTGGATCGGCGGCGACCGCGACGGCAACCCGAACGTGACCGCGTCGACGCTCGACGAAGCGATCAACCGCCAGGCCGCGGTGATCCTCGAGCACTATCTGGAACAGGTGCACAAGCTCGGCGCCGAACTGTCCGTGTCGAACCTGCTCGTCGGCGCGAACGACGCCGTGAAGGCGCTCGCGGCCGCGTCGCCCGACCAGTCGCCGCACCGCGTCGACGAGCCGTATCGTCGCGCGCTGATCGGCATCTACACGCGGCTCGCCGCAAGCGCGCGCGTGCGTCTCGGCGAAGGCACGGTGCCCGTGCGCAGCGCGGGCCGCGGCGCGCCGCCCGTGCGCGCGATCCCGTATGCGGATTCCGAAGCGTTCGTCGCTGACCTGAAGGTGCTGACCGCATCGCTCGACGAACACCACGGCACGTCGCTCGCCGCGCCGCGCCTCGCGCCGCTCGTGCGCGCGGCCGAAGTGTTCGGCTTCCATCTCGCGAGCATCGACCTGCGCCAGAGCTCCGACATCCACGAAGCCGTGGTCGCCGAGCTGTTCGCGCGCGCGGGCGTCGAGGCCGACTACGCGGCGCTCGCCGAGGAAGACAAGCTGCGCGTGCTGCTCGCCGCGCTCGCCGATCCGCGTCCGCTGCGCTCGCCGTACCTCGAATACTCCGCGCTCGCCCAGAGCGAACTCGGCGTGTTCGAGAAGGCGCGCGACGTGCGCGCCCAATTCGGCCCGCGCGCGGTGCGCAACTACATCATTTCGCATACGGAAACCGTCAGCGACCTCGTCGAGGTGCTGCTGCTCCAGAAGGAAACGGGCCTGCTCGAAGGCGCGCTCGGCGTGCCCGGCGGCAACGCCCGCAACAGCCTGATGGTGATCCCGCTGTTCGAGACGATTCCCGACCTGCGCGACGCCGCGCGCATCATGCGCGAATACTTCGCGCTGCCGGGCATCGACGCGCTGATCGCGCACCAGGGCGCCGAGCAGGAAGTGATGCTCGGCTATTCGGACAGCAACAAGGACGGCGGCTTCCTCACGTCGAACTGGGAGCTGTATCGCGCGGAACTCGCGCTGGTCGACCTGTTCCGCGACCGCAAGATCACGCTGCGGCTGTTCCACGGCCGCGGCGGCACGGTCGGCCGCGGCGGCGGCCCGACCTACCAGGCGATCCTGTCGCAGCCGCCGGGCACCGTGAACGGCCAGATCCGCCTGACCGAACAGGGCGAGGTGATCGCGAGCAAGTTCGCGAACCCGGAGATCGGCCGCCGGAACCTCGAGACGGTCGTCGCCGCGACGCTCGAGGCGACGCTCCTGCCGCAGAACAACGCGCCCGCGCAGCTGCCGGCGTTCGAGGCCGCGATGCAGACGCTGTCCGATTCGGCGATGGCCGCGTACCGCGCGCTCGTCTACGAAACCCCGGGCTTCACCGACTATTTCTTCTCGTCGACGCCGATCACCGAGATCGCCGAGCTGAACATCGGCAGCCGCCCGGCCTCGCGCAAGCTGCAGGATCCGAAGCAGCGCAAGATCGAGGACCTGCGCGCGATTCCGTGGGGCTTCTCGTGGGGCCAGTGCCGGCTGCTGCTGACGGGCTGGTACGGCTTCGGCAGCGCGGTGAGTGCATATCTCGACGGCGCGCAGGATGAAGCCGAGCGCACGAAGCGCGTCGCGCTGCTGAAGAAGATGAACAAGACCTGGCCGTTCTTCTCGAACCTGATGTCGAACATGGACATGGTGCTGGCGAAGACCGACCTCGCGGTCGCGTCGCGCTACGCGCAACTGGTCGCCGACCGCAAGCTGCGCAAGCACGTGTTCGAGCGGATCGTCGCGGAATGGGAGCGCACAGCGCAGGCGCTGGCGGAAATCACCGGGCACGAAGGCCGCCTCGCGACCAACCCGCTGCTCGCGCGCTCGATCAAGAACCGCTTCCCGTATCTCGATCCGCTGAACCACCTGCAGGTCGAGCTGATCAAGCGCCACCGCGCGGGCGACACGAACGCGCGGCTGCGCCGCGGGATTCACCTGACGATCAACGGGATCGCGGCCGGCCTGCGCAACACGGGCTGATCCGCATGCGGCGCGGCATGATGCCGCGCCGGCCGGCGACGTGAAAGCCGCGATACCCACCGTATGCACGGTGGCGTATCGCGGCTTTTTTCATGCTTGCGGGCGTCGGCGAAACCGTGCCGGCGCACCGCACGCTCAGTGCGCGTCGATCAGCAGCGCGTCGTGCTCGAACGATCCGTCGGGCTGCACCGCGTAATAGCCGCGCACCTCGTCGGGCGCATGCGCCCACAGCGCGCGAATGCCGGTCACGCTGTCGGCCGGCGTGCGGATGCGCGCGACCCACGTATCGAAATCGATCGGCAGCCGCCAGCGGCTGTGCACGTGCGCGTCGAATCCGGCATCGCGGAACATCGCGAGCCATTCGTCCGCGCGGTAGTCGCGCACGTGCGACGCGTCGCGCAGCACTTCCGCGGCCTGCAGGTACGTATCGAGGAGCGGATGGTCGTTGCCGGCGATGTCGATCATCAGCACGCGGCCGCCCGGCTTCAGCACGCGGCGCACTTCGGCGAGCGCCGCGCGCATGTCGTGCCAGTGGTGTGCGCTCATCCGGCTCACGACCCAGTCGAACGTCGCCGTCTCGAACGGCAGTTTCTCGGCCGGGCCCTGCTGCGTACGGATGTTCGCGAGCCCGCGCTCGCGCGCCGCGGCGTCGACCGTCGCGAGCATCTGCGCGGCGAGATCGTAGGCGACCACGTCGCGCACGTGCGGCGCGACCGCGAAGCTCGCGTGGCCGGCGCCGCAGCCGAGATCGAGCACCGCGGCATCGGGCGTCGCACGCACCGCGTCGGCGAGCGTCTGCAGGTCGGCGCCCGTCGCGTGGACCGTGCTCGTCAGGTAGGCGGCGGCCGTCGTGCCGAATGCGTCGGCGACCTGGTCGTGGTGTTTCATCGTTCTCTCCTTTCTCTTGCGCAATCGGCCGGCGCGGATGCGTCAGTGCACTTTCCGGCCCCATGCAACACGTTTTGTGGGACGCCCGCTCCCCTGGCAGCGCGCGAGCCGCTACAATAGGCCCGCGCCTGTACCAGTACAAGTTAAGCAGTTATTCTGGTATTCGATACACCCGTCTGATCGTTGCCGCATCCCCGCTTCCACTTCGCCGTTTCCGCATGAACCAGCCGTCCTCCGTCCCCGTCCCGCCGCTCGATGCCACGCCCGCCCGTGCGCTCGGCGAATTCATCCGCGCCCACCGCGAGCGGCTGTCGCCGCAGGCCGTCGGCCTGCCGCCCGGCCCGCGCCGCCGCACGCCGG